>CAZDQR010000137.1:0-8319 GCA_964507315.1 uncultured Roseivirgaceae bacterium | reverse complement strand
TGAGGGGACATATAGATTTGCAGCACACCATGCCCATTACCTTGTGGCAGGTGGCGAAGCGCGTAAGCCAGATTTATACGGAGATGGATTTGATACACGATATGAAGGTATCTTAAATGTAATATACAGCGGTGTTATTAAGCATATTGAAGATGTTCTTCAAATTACCTCAACAGGGGCAACCCAAAATGAAACGAGATATGCAATCGCAGATATTATTTCTGTGATGGGCTTTGCTAAGTTAACGGATGCCTTTGGCGAAATCCCTTATACAGAGGGAGGAAAAGGTAAAACAGAGGGAGTTTTGCTTCCAAAGTACGACACACAAGCATTTATTTATGCAGATTTAATTGATAGGTTAACTGCAAGCATCGCAGTGCTAAAAACCGCAGATCCTGCAAATGGGTATGGGGTCTCTGATTTTATCTTTGAAAATGATTTATCCAAATGGGTAAGATTTGCCAATTCGGTTAGGCTAAGGTTGGCTATGCGAATAAGATATGCTGATGAAAATTTGTCTAGAGCAACTGTTGCGTTATGTTTAAACGACCCATTGATGGAAGATCCATCACATGATGCTTCGATGATAGAAACTGAGGGATTTGGGAATAATTGGTATTCATTAAAAACAGGCTGGCCAGGCATTAAAGTTTCTGAAATGATGGTGAACCAATTAACCTCTACAAATGATCCTCGATTAACCACATTTGTTGCTAAAGATGTTGCAGGTGGTTATTCAGGTCAATTAAATGGACTTAATGATGAAGAGTTTGGTGATTCTTTTTGGGATGATAGATCGAATATGGGTGATGCGATTTCTTCTGAAGATAGTGAGCATTATATAATGACAGCTACGGAAACTTGGTTTTTAAGAGCAGAAGCAGCCTTGGCTTATGATAATAATCAAGCACTTGCCAATACTAATTTTAGGAATGGTATTAGCACTTCTTTTAATCAGTGGAATGTACCACAAATAGAAGCCGATGCTTTTATGGCTACTCCAACTGCAACACTAAGTGGTTCTACTAACCAACAAGAAGAGCAAATAGGTATGCAATTATGGATTGCCATAACGCCCGATTATTTTGAGTCATGGGCTAATATTAGAAGATCCGGACATCCTTTTATTGCCCAAAGAACTGATCCTGCATTAGACCCAGGAGTTACCAATGGATATGTACCTAGTAGGTTTAAATACTCTTCGTTTGATTTAAGTACTAACGGAGCAAATACAAATGAAGCAATTGATAGACAAGGATCGAATGATATTTTCACTAAAATTTGGTGGAACCAATAATAACTTAATAAATAATAATTTAACATAGGAAAATGATGAAGTATTTAAAAATGATGAGCTTACTGTTATTATCAGTAGTACTGGTTAACTGTAAGGAAGATCCAGCACCAGCACCTATCGCTGATTTTACATTTGATGTAGATGCTGGAACTGTTACGTTTAACGGTTTGGCTGATAATGCTACTTCTTATGCGTGGGAGTTTGGCGATGGGGAAACTAGTATGGAAGAAGATCCAATTCATATATATGCAGCTCCCGGGACTTATGATGTTATATTTACGGCAACAGGAGAAGGTGGGACTGATAGCGAAACCAAAAAAGTTGAAGCATTTGCCTCAGTAGAATTTCTGTTATCTGGAGGAGCTGGAAATACCACAGGAAAATCATGGATATTAGATAGAAAATTCAATGATGGAAATGATGGAAATGATGGATCTGGTGGTGTAACGAATAATTTAACCATTGATATTCCTATTACTGATGATAATGTGCTAGATGAATTTCTTCTTAGTAATGGTTACAACGATGTGCTTACATTTCACGCTGATGGAAAGTACGTTGTAGATAATTCTGCTGATTTAGGTGGTGCTATCATGTCTGCTTTGTATGCAGAAAAGCATTACACTATGATTCCTTTCCCTGATGGTGATTTGTTGCAATTAAGTAATGACTTAAGCTTAATGCCTTTAGCTGATATTGTTTATACTCCCAAAACTGATGCCTCTTGGTCAATTAATAGAAAGGATTTTGCAATTGACGCTGTTGACCCTGCTGCTGGAACGCTTTATCGCGAAACATTTAGTGGACATACTCAATTGGTTGTAGATGAATATTTTGGAATTAAAGATGCAGCTGCAACTGTAATTATTAAAAGTATTACTGAAACAAAAATGAATGTTGCTATTGTGTTCTATGGCTCTTTAGATCCTGTATTAGGGTCTCATATGTTCCATTTAACTTTTGTGGCTAAATAATTTATTAGCTTGATATTATTTAAAGCCACTGTATTTACTAATGCAGTGGCTTTTTTTATGGCTGGTAATTTTATATGCCGGTTAGTAATTAAAGATTTCAAAGATGTATTCATTAGGTATTGATTTAGGTAGTTCTTCCATTAAAGCAAGCATTCTTGATTTAGATAATGGGCAAATTATGGCCTCTGATAATTACCCTAAAGAAGAAATGCAGATGCTAGCTGAACAGCCTGGTTGGGCTGAGCAGCACCCAGAAATTTGGTGGAAAAATCTAATGATTCTTTTAAAGTCAATTTTTAACAGTACTAAAATTGATAGTAAAAAAATAAAATATATCGGCATAGCATTATCAAATGCATGGCTTAGTAGCCTTAGATATTAATGGTGAAACAGTACGACCTAGCATAATTTGGTGCGATAGCAGGGCTGTAGAAATTGGAAACAGAGCATCTAAAGATCTTGGTAATAACTTTCTAGATAAATCTTTTAATAAACCAGGAAATTTTACCGCTTCAAAATTGAAGTGGGTAAAAGAAAACGAACCTTCTGTTTACAAAAGCATAGCTAAAATTATGCTACCTGGCGATTATTTAGCCTATAAGTTTACGAATAAAATGTGTACCACAAAATCAGGCTTGTCTGAAGGGATAATGTGGAATTTCACACAAAATAAAGTAGCGGAAGAGCTATTAGATTACTATCAGATTAATAAAAACTTACTGCCCGATGTGGTAGATAGTTTTGGCAACCAAGGAGTAGTGAGTGAACAAGTAGCAAATGAATTAAATTTAAGTAGCAATGTAATAATTAGCTACCGTGCAGGTGATCAACCCAATAATGCATTAAGCCTAAATGTGTTCGAACCCGGTGAAGTAGCCGCCACGGCTGGTACATCTGGCGTAGTGTATGGCATTAGCGATCAGCTTACCTATGATAAAAAATCTTGAGTAAATACATTCGCCCACGTAAATCACAGCAGTACAGAAACTCGCCTAGGTGTTCTACTAAACATTAATGGGGTGGGCATTGCAAATGCTTGGATGCGAAAAAATATGGCATCAGGTTTAACTTATGAGGAGATAAACGAAAAGGCCTCAGAAATAGAGGAAGGTAGCGAAGGGCTATTGGTGTACCCGTATGGGAATGGGGCTGAACGCATGTTTGAAAACATGGAACCAAAGGCTCATATTCAAAATTTGAATTTCAATACGCATCATCAAGGCCATATTCTAAGAGCTACCCAAGAATCAATCGCTTTTAGTTTTAAATATGGGATGGAGATCATGGAACAAACAGGGATTAATACTTCCGTGATACGTGCAGGCTATGGCAATATGTTTTTAAGTGAGGTATTTACCCAAACCCTCGCAATAATTGCCAACACCACCATAGAATTATATAATACAGATGGGGCGCAAGGAGCCGCCAGAGCTGCAGGCTATGGGGGAGGGTTCTATAAAACTAGAAAAGAAGCCTTTGCCAATGTAGAATTGATTAAGACTGTTAAACCTCGTGAAAGCAAGAAAATAGAAGTTGCTTACAGCAACTGGAAAGAAGGGTTAAAAAAAATAGTAGCTAAGAATAATAAATAATTAGTGATGACAAACAAAGTTGAAATAGGAACAAGAGAATATTTTAAAGGGATAGATAAAATTGAATTTGAAGGGAGAGATTCAAAGAACCCGATGGCTTTTAAATGGTATGATGAAAATCGAATGCTGGGTGATAAAACACTCAAAGAGCATTTACGATATACAGTTGCTTATTGGCATACGTTTACAGGCAAAGGGGAGGATCCTTTTGGGCCAGGCACCAAAGTATTTCCTTGGGATGAATCAACTGAACTAACTCAGCGCAATAAAGATAAAATGGATGCTGCATTTGAGTTTTTTACAAAACTGGGTGTTCCCTTCTGGGCTTTTCATGATACCGATGTGGCAGGTGATGGAACCGTTTTTGAAATTGAGAAAAACTTAGCAGAAATTGTAGAATATGCGAAACAAAAGCAAGCTAAGACTGGCATGAAATTGCTTTGGGGAACTGCAAATGTGTTTAGTAATCCTCGGTATATGAACGGTGCTGCTACAAATCCTGATTTTAATGTAGTTGCCAATGCAGCCACACAAGTTAAAAATGCCATAGATGCGACTATCGCTTTAGGAGGAGAAAATTATGTGTTTTGGGGAGGAAGAGAAGGGTATAGTTCTCTTTTAAATACCAATACAAAAAGAGAGAAAGAGCATATGGCTCGTTTTTTAATGATGGCTAGAGACTACGCTCGTAAACAAGGGTTTAAAGGTAATTTTCTAATTGAGCCTAAGCCGATGGAGCCTACCAAGCATCAATATGATTTTGATACAGAAACAGTTATTGGCTTTTTAAAAGAATTTGGGCTAGATAAAGATTTCAAATTAAACATTGAGGTAAATCATGCAACCTTGGCAGGTCACACCTTTCAACACGAACTGCAAATGGCATTTAATGCTAATATGTTTGGCAGCATAGATGCCAATCGAGGTGATTATCAAAATGGATGGGATACCGATCAATTTCCTTTAAATATTTACGAATCGGTTGAAGCCATGCTTGTTATTTTAGAGGGCGGTGGGTTTACCAAAGGAGGGATAAACTTTGATGCTAAAACGCGTAGGTCATCTACCGACTTAAACGACATTTTTATAGCCCATATTTCAGCAATGGATGTTTTCGCGAGATCGCTAATTATTGCCGATGAAATTCTCAATAAATCGGAGTATAAAAAGCTAAGAAGCGACCGATATCAATCATTTGATCAGAGCACGGGTAATGATTTTGAAACAGGCAAAATGAAATTTGAAGACCTGAGGGAGTATGCCCTTAAAAATGGCGAACCCAAGCAAATAAGTGCTAAACAAGAGCTTTACGAGCAAATAATAAACTTATACATCTAATCATAATTGCCATAGCAATTCTTATTTATGAAGACAACAAACACTCGGTTTCTTACAAAAATCACTCTGATTGCAACACTAGGAGGATTACTTTTTGGTTATGATACTGCCGTTATTTCTGGTACAGTGGGGGCATTAAAAGATTTTTTTATTCTGCCAAAGGGCTTAGGTGAGTTTGATGCCAACTCTCTGTTAGGGTTTGTAGTATCTAGCGCACTTATTGGTAGCATAATAGGCGGCCTTAGTGGTGGATATATTGCTAAAAGAATGGGTAGAAAAAAAGGGATGATGTTGGCAGCAATTCTATTTCTAATTTCTGCTATTGGTTCAGCCGTTCCCGAAATTGGGTTTGCACCCATCGGAGAAGGAAGTCATTTGCATATAACCCAATTTATTATTTTTAGAGTTTTAGGCGGTATCGGTGTAGGCTTAGCGTCTATGTTAGCGCCCATGTATATTGCAGAAATGGCCCCCGCTGAAAAGCGAGGAGGCTTAGTGTCTTGGAATCAGTTTGCGATAATTTTTGGTATGCTAATCGTGTATTTTGTAAATTATAGTATTGCCACACAAGGAGATGAGGTTTGGTTAAATACAGTAGGCTGGCGCTTAATGTTTGCCTCAGAAGCCATCCCTGCTATTATATTTTTAATCCTTTTATTTTTTGCTCCTGAAAGTTCTAGGTGGCTTATCCTTAATCATAGAGAGGCTGAAGGGCTCCATATTTTAGAAAGAATAAATGGGAAAGAAAGAGCAGGAATTATTCTAAGTGAGATTAAAAATTCCATTTCTCACCATGTATCGGCCAAAGTACTTTCGTTTGGAATAGGAATTATCATCATAGGAATTATGCTCTCAGTTTTCCAACAATTTGTTGGCATAAATGTAGTGCTGTATTATGCGCCTGAAATTTTTAAAAATATGGGTTCTTCAACAGATACAGCGCTATTGCAAACAATAATTGTAGGATCTATTAATTTGCTATTTACAGTGGTTGCGATAAAAACTGTAGATAAATATGGGAGGAAACCATTGCAGATTATAGGCGCCTTAGGGATGGCAATAAGTATGTTCGCCCTAGGTACTTTTTTTTATATGGAAAGTGTAGGAAGCATGGCATTAATCTTTATGCTAACCTATGTAGCAGCATTTGCCTTGTCTTGGGGCCCAGTTACTTGGGTTCTTTTGGCCGAAATATTCCCAAATAAAATTAGAGGAGGTGCACTGGCCATAGCCGTTGCAGCTCAGTGGATAGCCAATTACATGGTGTCGTGGACATTCCCAATGATGAACAATTCTACTTACTTAACAGGTGCTTTCCACCACGGATTTGCGTATTGGATATATGGAATAATGGGTGTTTTTGCAGCATTCTTCGTATGGAAGTTTATTCCTGAAACAAAAGGAAAAACATTAGAAGGAATTGAAGCTATTTGGGAAGAAAAATTGCACTAATTAGGAAGATTCAGCTATGTTTTAGGTTCCTAAATCCATTAATACTCATACCTAATAAAACATTTTTGAACCAAACAAATTAATAATCAACCTTGAAAACGAGCTAATTAGTAAGTTTGGTTATAGATATTGGTATTAGAATAAAACTATAAACGAGCCATCTCATTAATTGATGAAGCTGCTATTCTTATTTATCTCTTTTCTTTTAATGATTCACCTTGGGTATTCACAAGAATATTTTGTGCAACCCAATGGCAACGATTCAGGAAAAGGCTCCATTAACGACCCTTTTAAAACAATTCAAAAAGGATTGAATGTTGTTGCTGGCTTAAGCAACAGAAAGGGTGCAGCTACTATTTATGTAAGAGAGGGAATCTATCCAGTCCATAGCTCATTACGGTTGACTGAGCGCTTGTCTAATCTTAACATCAAAGCATATCAAGAGGAAGAGGTTATTTTTTCTGGAGGACTTAATATACCTGTGTCGGCCATACAAATAATACAACTTCCACGAACTAAATATTTGCCTAAAAGAGAAGTTCAATTTGTTGATCTTAAGGGGCTATCGATCAATAATTATGGGCAACTAAAAAATGTTGGATTTGGTCGCCCTTATGGCCCATCTTGGGGAGAGATTTTTGTTAATAAAAAGGAAATGCGTTTAGCGCGTTGGCCAAATGCTAGCATGATTCCTATGGGCAATGTGCTTGATCCTGGTTCTATTCCTCGAAATGGAGATTATAGCAAAAGAGGCGGAGTTATTGCCTATGATTCTGTACGTATTAATGATTGGTCCAAAGAAGACGATGTTTGGATGTCTGGCTATTTTAAATGGGGCTATGCCGATGATATGGTCAAGATATCCAACATAGATACGGTAAATCACACATTAGCAACGGCATCCCCAACACTGTATGGTTTTGGCCATTCCGAACCTTGGCAAAATTGGTATGGAGTAAATATATTGGCGGAATTAGATGTTAGTGGAGAATATTATATTGATAGAAATAAAGGAAAACTTTATTTTATATCGAAGGACGAACCCTTGGAGTCTCTAGAATTTTCGATACTAGAAACGCCATTTTTTACGATAAACAGGAGCGAAAATGTATTAATCGAAGGAATCATATTTGAGACCTCAAGAGGGCATGGAATTGTAATGAGTAATACAACCAATGTGGTTGTGAAAGCATGCGAGTTTCGCAATTTAGGTGGTTTAGGCATTGCTATTGGAAAAGGGATTGAGCCATTTAAAGAGCATAAGCACGAAGGAACTGGAAAAACCAAAGAAAATATAATCGGTAGTTTACAAAATCATTTATATGCTAATTCTACCTATAACAGAGAAGGAGGTACAAATAATAAAATTATTGGGTGCAAGTTTTACCAACTTGGTGCTGGAGGAATCTCTCTTGGAGGTGGGAATAGACTCACATTAGCGCCAGGTAATAACCAAGTAGATAATTGTGAGTTTTTTAATATTAACAGAATTGAAAAATCATACAAACCTGCTATTACCTTAACAGGTGTAGGTAATAAAGTTACTCATTGCGAAATGTATAAGTTGCCTAGTATGGCCATTCTTATGGTAGGCAATAATCATTTAATAGAATATAATTATATACATAATGTATGCCTTGAGGTCGAAGATCAAGGAGCATTATAT
>CAZDQR010000136.1:0-8346 GCA_964507315.1 uncultured Roseivirgaceae bacterium | reverse complement strand
ATATCAAAATTTAAGAAACGCAGAAAGGAGACACTCCGAAAACTAGAAGGTACAGATGCAGATTTAGAAAGAGTAGAAGATTTACTTTTTGAGATAGAAAAAAATCTAAAATCACTTGAAAAACAAGCACGGCAAGCAGAGCGCTACTTTAAGTTAAAAGAAGATTATAAAGAAAAGAGCTTATCACTTGCAGCAGAATCCATCAAAACTCAAACTCTTACTTTTAATACGCTCTCAAAACAAATTGAGCAAGAAACTGATAAAAAGCTAAACTTTAGTAAGTATATCGCTGAGAAAGAAGCTCTTGTTGCTAATCTAAAAAAAGAGCTGCTCCAAAAAGAGAAGCTACTTTCTTCTAGACAAAAATCACTGAACGAACACGTAAATAATATTAGGCAATACGAAAGTGATAAAAAAATAGAAAACGAAAGATTACGTTTCTTAAATGACAAAGAAGAAAACATTCGCTCACAAATAGACTTAGATAAAAATAGTAATGAGAGAGCAGGCTTTAGCATTAAAAGTTTAAATACTGAATACGAAACCGTTCAAAAGCAGTTTAGCGAGCTCGAGTTTATGCTAGAAAATTATAGCAGCGAGAAAGAAACTCAACAGGCTATTACATTAAAAGCAAAAGAGGAATCTGAATCCTATGAAATTGTTCATCAAACCAATACTGAAAACCTATATCAAGCAAATAAAGCGGTAGAAATAAATGAAATTAAGCTTTCAACCTTAAAACAACAGCTTGAAAAAGCGTCTTCCGCAGGATCTGAAAAAACAGCTAATCTTGCTGAGTTTGACGATCGAATTCTGAGCCTTTCAGAAGAACTAGAAATCAAAACCAGTGAATTAAAGAAATTAGAAGAAGGTGAAGTCAAATTAGAAAAGCAAATAAGTCAAACTACCAATACCATTTCTGTTATTAAAGATGAGAGCTCAGAAATTAAAAGAAAGTTAGACGCCAAACAAAATGAGTATAATTTAACAAAATCGCTCGTTGATAATTTAGAAGGATTCCCTGAAGCAATCAAATTTTTAAAGAAAACGCCAGATTGGGATGTGGAAGCTCCCCTATTATCTGATTTAATTACGTGTAGTGAAGACTATAGGGTTACAATAGAAAACTACTTGGAGCCTTACCTTAATTATTATGTAGTTGAAAATTATAGTGAAGCATTTAGTGCCATTAACTTATTAAGTGATGCATCTAAGGGGAAAGCCAATTTTTTTGTACTCGAAGCTTTTCAAGGGTTTACACCAACCGCTAGCCATTTAATAGAGAATGCTTTTCCGGCTACAGAAATAATGGAATTTGACAGCAAGTACAAATTGCTAATTTCTCATTTGTTAGACAATGTGTATATGCTAAGTTCTGACGAACAAGAATTTCCTGCAATTAAGGAGGCCATATTCATCACGAAATCCGGTAAATTTATTAAGAGACCTCTCAGCCTATCAGGTGGTTCTGTGGGGCTTTTCGAAGGAAAAAAATTAGGTAGAGCTAAAAATTTAGAAAACTTAGCGAAGGATATAAAAAATCTTGAGAAACAATTAACGAAGGTTAATAATGGACTTAGCGAAAGCATTACAGCCTTAGACAAATTAAAACTTGCTATTAATAAAGAAGAAATCCATCTAAAATCTGAAGAGTTAAAAATCATTAGTGATGAACACATCACATTAACTACCAAACAAGAGCAATTTGCTTCACTTATATCGCAAACCGATGTTGATAAAGAGGAACTATTAGAACAAATAGATGAATTAGCCATTCAAAAAGAAGAACTAGTTCCTATGATCGAATCTTTATCTTCTGGCATTAATGAAAGTAAAAATCAGCTATTAGAGTTAAAAGAAAGTTATGAACAACATAACATAACACTCTCTGAAAAGAGTCAAATCTATAATGAGAGTAACATTAAATTTCATCAATTTCAGAACAAGCTAAATAGCCTTGAACAAGAAATAGGGTTTAAAAAAACCACATTCGAATCCAGCAAAAATAGGATAGAGAAAAACGAAATTGATCTAAAAGCTAATGATAAAGAAATCAAGTCTTTGCTCTCTAATTCTGAAACAAATGACAATACGCTAATCAGTCTGTATGATGAGAAAGAAAGCATTGAGCAAGGTGTTAACGAAGCAGAAAAAGGATATTATAAACACCGAGGCGAAATAGAAAGTGCAGAAAATGAGCATAAGAAAATTCAACATCAAAGAGAGACGATAGATGGCTTTATTTTGGAACTTACCAATGCTTTAAACGATAAAAAATTGGAGCTAAGCTCAATTAAAGAACGCCTAAAGGTTGAATTTGAGGTTGACTTAAATGAGATTATTACGAACTCTGAGGAGGAAGATACAATTGAGTTAAATGTAGATGAGTTAGAAATTGAAGTACAATCTCTGAAAGATAAGATTGAACGAATTGGCTCTATTAACCCTATGGCATTAGAAGCTTATGACGAAATAAAAGAACGCTATAACTTTATTTCTAACCAAAAAGAAGATTTAGAAAAGGCCAAAGAATCACTAATGTCAACCATTAGTGAAATTGACCTAGTAGCTAAGGCCACATTTTTAGATGCCTTCGCAAAAATTGAAAAGAATTTCGTAAAGGTATTTAGGTCGCTATTTACAGAAGAGGATCAATGTGATTTAAAACTATCAGACCCTTCTAACCCGTTGGAATCTACGATTGAAATAATTGCTAAACCCAAAGGAAAGAAGCCTCTGAGTATTAACCAATTATCTGGTGGAGAGAAAACCCTTACTGCTACTTCTTTATTATTTGCAATTTATCTATTAAAACCTGCTCCATTCTGTATTTTCGATGAAGTAGATGCTCCATTGGATGATGCTAACATTGATAAATTCAATAAGATCATTAGAGAGTTTTCAGGTGAATCTCAGTTTATTATTGTAACCCATAATAAGCGAACAATGGCTAGTACCGATATTATTTATGGCATTACAATGGTAGAACAGGGCGTTTCTAGAGTTATTCCAGTAGATATAAGAGAGCTAAAATAAGCTCTCTTATATCTTAATATCCCCCCTTACCTGTGCATAATAATCAACTTATCATAGGTGAGTGCTCCTTCTTTAGACTGTATGATTAAGTAGTAAATACCATTTGGTATTTGGCTTGTATCAAAGTCATACTTGCCATTTACAAAGTAGAACTGGTCGTGAGCAAACTCAACACCACGCTGATCAATAATTTTCCACTCTAATTGGCCGCTCATTACATCATCAGTTTCAAAATGCAATATATCTGCAACTGGATTAGGATAAAGATCTATCGCCTCTGCAGCGTGTGTTAATACTCCTTCTAACCCTAATATTAATGGTGGATCCTTAGGATCAGTAATTTTCATATAAGTAGCTTGGTAAATCTCGCCAGGCACACTACCATCTGTTTTCTCTTGCACAAATACAATAACTGCTAAATTATTAGAACTATACAAAGGCACATCAATTACCCAATCTAGCTGCGATGTAAACTTATCTCCAGTATTAAATGGGCCATTATTGGACCAACCTGCTGGGTTCGGAAGCATTTTCTTAACCACATTATAGAGAATATTGTCATTATATTCTATCTCCTCTTCTATAATAATGGTTTGAACTATGATAGGCGTATTTATCTGCTTATTAGCTTCTATACTCCATTTCACACTAATCGATTTACTATCTGAAGGCAATATTTCAATGGATGCATCAAACTGAGGATCTACTAATGACCTCTTTTTAATCATATCTAAATCAAATAACAGAGAGCTTTGGTATTGGTTACCATCTACTACTGTATTATATGTTTGGGATATATTATACAAATTAGCCCTAGTAACAGGTTCTGGTTTATTACCATTATATAATGAATCAGCCTCAGGATCAGGAATATGGTAATCGAGGTAAACAAAATCTAAAGGACGTTCGTCTTTATAATCTTTCATTTTTTGATAGAAATCATCCACCCCACTACGCTTTATATTGGTAAAATTTTCAACAATTGTTAATCTATCTCGCTCTCTTATCACCACATTATCAAAGGCAAAACCATTTAAGGTATCTCCTACTGGCACACTACCAAAAACTACACGTAGTCTAACTTGAGATCTTTGACCTTCTGGGATATCATCTAAGAAAATACGAGAAGTAACCCATTCACCTGTGCTACCACTCCAACCATTTAATCCACCACCAGGGTTTGCCGATATTTTAGATTGGTTATACCAATTAATTCCTTGGTCAACATCACCAAGCAATTCCCATAAAGCTCCTCCATTTGTAGAGTATTGAATTAATGCACCGTCAGAACCTTCATTAGTCTCCACCCACGTATCCAATGAAATCATTGGGCGTTTTAGCTCACTCAAATCAAAACAAGGCCCATCAACATAAGACTGTTCATCATTATAATAATTTCCACCAATGTTTTTACCAGTCCACCAAGCATTCACTCCATCCGAGGCAGAATTAATTACATTACCAGTTGGCGTTCCTAACACCCAGCTAGTATCACTTTCTATTTCTGTTCCAGCTTCCCATCCACCATTATCAGCTTCAAAACTTTGAAAATATTTACTATCCTCCGTTATTGTAATTGCAATAGTTGGCAAAATAGTAATCGTTTTAGTTTCGCCAGACGTACATAATGTTTGCGTAGTAGCTGTAACGGTAGCTGTATAATTATTAAAATCAGGGTACAAGTGAGTTGCCACATTGGAGGTTCCTGTTGATTCAATCACTCCATCTCCAAAATCCCATGTATAATCAATAATAGGACTTGGAATTTGTTCCCCAAACTCCTTAGACGCTATAAAATTAGTGGCGTCTCCATTACAAAAAGATTCAGATTCAAACGTAATTACTGGAACGGCACCAAAGAATGAAGTTTGAGTTGAAGTTGAAACACAACCCTGCCCCGTAGTTACAGTTAATGTAATATTATAATCACCTTCATCTCTAAACGAGATTAACGGGTTTTGATCTGAACTAAAGATAAAACTTGACTCTGTTGTTTTTTGGAATTTCCAATCCCATTGCACTATACTACCCCCATAAGGACTTGAATCTATAGTGGAGATGTCCGTAAATACAATTGGACTATCTACACAAAAATTACCAATTTCAAAATCACTTTGAGGTCCAGGATACACTTTAATAAACCTTGTTTTAGTAGAAACTGCTCCTAGTATATTAGTAAAGGAGTATGTTATATCATAAGTTTCAGAAGGAAGGCCATCGGTATCAATTGAATAATTATTCCCAACATTCGTTATTCTTCCATCCATTTCTGGAATTGAACTAAAGAAATCACCAGCCAATCCTGCATCTATCCCTGGTAATCCTATTAAACTTAAATCCCCATTATTACTACAAATCTCTAATTCATCCGAAGTATTAGTCACAGATGTTTCTATAGTAAAGTCAACATTTGTAATTGGGTTAACGGTTACATCAAATGAATCGAAATTAGTACAACCAGTGAGTGAATTAGTAAATGTATAAACCACTGTATTTACTGATGGAGTTAATAATGCAACGCTTGGGTCAAACTTATCTCCAATTACCCCAGGTCCACTAAACACTCCAACTCCACCAGAAGTTGGAAATCCTGTTAATTGTACTGGATCATTATCTTCTTGATAAACAGGGTTTAAACCTGTTAATAATACTTCTGGAAGTTTATTAACAACAAGTACTGTTTCATCAAACGTGATACCACAAGTTGTTGCCGGATCTGCAGATGTTAATCTTAACACAACAGTTGCTCCATTTAGGATATCGTCTGAACCAGGGTTATAGTTCGTTACCACGTTAGAAGCATTATCAAAAGTTCCATCTCCCCCACTTATTATACTCCATGTACCAGTACTAACTGAACCAAACACATTCCCGTTTAATGTGGCTATTTCATTTTCACAAATTTCAAAATCAGCTCCTGCATTCACTTTAGCAGATTCATCAATTGTGATATTTATATCGTCAGAAACGGAAGTACAAGGTTCCGAAGGACCATCAGGATCGATTGTAATCAATCGAAGAACTACAACAGTGTTTACATCAGATACTGATGGAGAATAATCAGAAGTAACTGTATTTCCCGTAACAGAACTAGCAGATAATACTCCACCACCTGTAATCACCTGCCATACACCAGCAGTAGCTCCACCACCAATTGTTCCAGTTAATGGAATTGAAGTAGGCTCACAAATTGCATAATCGGCAGGCACAGTAACAGTTGCAATAGGATTTACTTTTACAGTAATTATTAATGCTTTTCCTGTACATCCATTTGCAACAGGCGTTATTTCATACGCAACAATTCCTTCAGTTAATCCATCTGTAGTTGATAATGTTTGAGCTATTACTGAGCCACTTCCTGCTGACATTCCAATAACATTACTGGAAGAAGAAATAACCCAATTATATATTGTACCGGCCACTCCGTTAATCGTACTTATATTAACATTTGTTGTTGATCCACTACATATTATCTCATCAGATGCACTTATTACTGGCTCACTTTCTACTGGTACCGTAATTACAAATGGATCGCCCACACAAGTATTTCCAGCAGAAGCAGAAGGCGTTACTGTATAAACAGCATTCAATACACCACCTGTAAGATTTGATAAGGTTTCTATTATATTTCCATTGCCAGCGGCAGCTCCTCCTGTTATCCCAGAAGGGTAACTTGCAGTCCAAACGAATGTACTAGCAATACTATTATTTCCATTGATATTATTCTGAAGGTTCACCGTAAAGGCCACATCACTACATACAGATGTTTCGATATTAGGACTACCTACAGGTTCTGCTTCTATTGGTACTACTAAGTTAAAATTATCGCCAAGGCAACCATTCAATCCTGTAGGAGTTACTGTGTAAGTTACATTTACAGTGGCTGCAGTTATATTCTTTAAGGCTTCATTAATGTTACCCGCTCCATTTCCTGCGCCCCCAGTTAATCCTGCATAAGCTGCTGTCCATGTAAAACTACTTGTAACTGCATTAGTAATATAGCTTTGTGGATTAATCACAAAGCCTACATGACTGCACTCATTAGCTAATGTCTGTGTCGCTGCTGCATTTGGTTCTGGAGATATTGGCACTGTAATCGTAAACACATCGCCTACACAACCTTGTCCTCCTATTGCAGTTGGAGTTACTGTATAAACTACATTCAGCGCGCCACCTGTCTCATTTCTATACGTTTCGGTAATAACTCCTGGGCTGCTACCTGCAGTAACTAAAACTAAGCTAGCATCTGAAGAAGCAGACCAAGCAAAACTGCTCGTTATACCATTTGTAATATAGTCCTGTGGATTAACCGTATAACTTACATCACTACATTCGGATGATACCGTTACATTAGAAGCACCTGGTTCACTTTCAATTCCTATTCTGATATCAAATGCATTACCTATACAACCACCTTCCGTTGGAGTTACTGTGTATGTTGCATATAATAATCCACCACTTTCGTTTCTTAAGGTCTCTGTAATATTACCTGGACTACTTCCATTCGACACCTGAATAAGACCTGCATCGTATGAAGCTGTCCAACTATAACTTCCTCCTATTTGGCCATTTGTAATATAGGCATCTTGCCCAATCGTAAATGTAACATCACTACATCCATTTGTAGCTACTGTATTAACAAGTAATGCATATGGCTCACTTTTTATAGGAACTGTAATTTCAAAAGCCGCACCCTCACAGTTATTACCTCCAATAGCTGTTGGTATTATTATATATCTAGCATTTAAAGTACCACCAGTTACATTGGTTAACGTCTCGGCTACATTTCCTATCCCTGATCCTGATCCACCTGTGATACCTGATCCATATACTGCAGTCCATGCAAACGTACTTGCTATACTATTTCCACTATTTACATTCGTCTGAGGATTATAACTAAACGTTACATCACTGCATACTGAGGACTCTGTACTGTTTAGCCCTACTGGCTTTTCTTCATAAGTAACCACTATATCATTCGTGCTACTACACGTCCCATTCGTTTCGGTTAACGTAAACGTATATACCCCATACACCGTACTGGTCGCTGTTGGATTAAATAAGCTATTATCATTAAACGTAATGTCTGCCGCATTCCCTGCCGTTACTGACCAACTAGCCGTGCTCCCTGCTACGCTCTGAACTCCTAATAATTGGATGTCTAAATCACATTCTATTGCAGTTGCAACACCTGCATTTGCAATTGTTGGTTCCCAGAAGTTGACCGTTACCTCATCAAAATCATTACACGTTCCATTCGTTTCCGTCCATCTAAAGACATACACTCCATAAGTATCTACACTCACGTCC
>CAZDQR010000135.1:0-8366 GCA_964507315.1 uncultured Roseivirgaceae bacterium | reverse complement strand
CATCTCCTTTTTTAGAAGAAAATAACGCAGTTAATGCAGAGCCAGCAACTAATTTAATAGGCACTTGAATATCATATTCCATCTCATTTTCTAATGATTGAAAACCCATTAAATTTATGGTGCCTAAGGTTGTATTTATGGTCATAAACGGAAGTAAGATTTTACCTTTATTAAAGATCATAGTGTTTTTTAGTTCATCGAACTTTACCTCCTTTAAATCTTTATTTTTAAAGTAATTCCCCATTTCTTCTAAGGGTGCATAATTTATCAATGCTCCATCCGTCATTCTTACTTTTACCTTGCCTGTTAAGCGAGCAAGGTCAAAACTAAAATCTTGCATTATAGGCACATTTGCATTTATATTCCCATTTACTTGTCCAGCAAAATGATCACTAATCTTCACATCCTTTCCATCTTGTAAATAAGTTACGTTTAGTTTAGCTAAATCCACATCCGAAATTTTTATGGTAGATTTCAAAATGGCTTCAGTGCGACTAGAAGCATCTAATGTGCCATCAAATTCAAAAGTGCCAAATTCGCCCGATTGCAATTTTACTTTGTGCAAATGGACCATGTTATTTTCTTCAATTTGAATTAAGCCTTCTATATGCTTTATGGTTGCATCATAATAATTAAGTTCTCCAATATTCAATTGAAAATCTGTAATAGGAAATGAATCTGCAAACGGATTTGACACTGCAACCTCCTCGGTTGTGGCTGAATTAGATACGATAGAGTCGTTATCTTCTAATTTAATTAGTTCGTTTAAATCCAGTATGCCAGAGTTAAAAGTTACCCTAGATTTCAAAGGTCTACTCACCGTATCCTTTGTTGCTATCACATTATCAAACTGGGCATTCATAAACACATCACTACGCCCAAATTTACCAAACATACTGTTTACATATACATTATTATCTTTAACCATGCCAAACACAAATATGTTCTTAAATACCACAGGTGTGTAAAGTGTTCTAAACTGAAGACCAGTTACTTGCAACTCAAATTCAGGCAACAACTCAGTTTTTTGAAGTTGAAAATTAGAAGTAATAACCTTCGTGTTTATAACTACTTCTTTTAATACTTCTTCTTTATAACTTTTTGGAAGGATAAACTTTCCATTTACTGTAAAAAAATCCTTTACATTAATTTGCTCAGATTTTAAGGATACATCAACAACAATTTGTTTTTCAATTTTCGATTGAAGGAAATCCGCATAATTGCTTACACTCACCGAAAAATCAACATGGCTCTTACCTATAACTCCTTTAAAATCTTTGATCTCAATTAGGTTCTGATTGGCTGATATTGTTCCTTCAAATGTAGAAATTGGAGGAGCCCCATCTACCAAAGCAGTGAAATTGTAAATTCTTACCTTACCCGTGGGTATAAGATTATAAGTTGCCAACGACTTTGATAATAATTCAGCTTGCAGATTAACATCTAGCTCACGAATTATATACTTATTACTATCGGCCAATACCTTGTCGAATGCAAGTAAGGATTCTGTGCTAATTAAATCGGACTTAATAGCAATGGAGCTAGTTAGCTCGGTTGGCACATCAAAAACAAAAGGCAGAAAATTTTCAACCTTGCCATTCAGCACTATTTTATTTGTATTCGCATTAAAACTCAAATCCTCAAGGCCAACATCTCCATTAACCACATAGGCAGAACCATTAATATCAGTAATTGAATATCCTCCCTTTTTAAGAATAATAGTAGCATTTGAAAACGACACATTAAACGCTCCAGTATAATCAGTAATTTTTTTAGTTGCAATCGTGTATGTACCAGCATAAGAGCCGTTTGTAGATACCTTTCCACCTATGCTTTTTGTTTCAGGTATCTCTAACAGTTTGCCAATATTTTCTAACTGTTCTGTGGCCTCCCAAGTAATATTAAAACGGGGTTTATTCAAATGATCTATATTAGCTCTTGCTTTTAAATAGCCACCAGAAGTTAGTTTAACTAACAAGCTATCTATCACAAGATGAGAATCATTAAATGATTTATTGCTTAAAGATTTAAAAGAAAGACCAAAGCTTACATCGTCTATTACTTTACCAAAGGTATTAAATACCTCTAAACCTTTAAGGCTAACTGTTGCATCTACCAATGGTAGTTCATCATACACATGCCCTTTAATTGAGGCATCAATTTCAAGCTCTCCGTGCTTGATCTCAGGCAAATTTTCTTCTCTAAAAATTTCCATTTTTGCCAAGTCGGCTAAATCAGTATGCCGAGCCAAAATATTAATATCAACGAATCCATTATCAGCACCATTAAAGCTACCTTCTACATTTGCAGTTAACAGGTTTAGCTTAACTTTTCCGTTGGATATAGTAAAATATGTGTTAGAAAGATCTCCACTTATAGCAGACTTATAAGATAAGTTCTGGTTTTTAATAATCCTTTTATCGGCAATTAAAAATGAATCTAACTTATAGCTTACATCAACTGTTGAGCTCAGTGAATCCCCAACTAAATTAGCTGTCACCGAAAGGTTATTAACCTTAGAATAAACAGCTTGGTTAGTAATTTTATCTTGATAGTAAATGTTAAAATCTGTAAGAATAAATTCCTCCATTGCTAAATTCAATGGCTCTGTTGGCTGTTCCGTAGTAGTATCAGCATCTACTAAAGTAATAGCGTTTAATAAATTTATGGAGCTATCGATTTTATTAATTAAAAAGGCCTCACCACTTGCTATGTTTACCTCATTTATAATGTAATTGCCACTTACAGCTTCACCCACATTTATTTTTGCGTGTAAGCCATAAACTTCTATTATTTGCTTATCTGCATTTTCATACTCTCGTAGTTTGAGCGTATCAATATCTAAAATCAAATAAGGATAGCTTGAAAAAAAAGAGTACGATAAATTATCAATCTCCACAGTTCCATTAATTGTTTCATTAACCACCGTTACAATTTTGGATTGAATTTTGCCTTGCATCGCATTATAAGCAATGACAATTACAACAATCGTTGCACTAAAAAACAGTATAAATCCGATGAGTATTTTTTTCGCCATCCAACGTAATCATTTCATTAATCAGCAATTTACATTCATTTATCTAGAGAACACAGTAAAATAATTCATCAAAAATAAATCTACTTTTAGAACAACACAAATTGCACTTAACCGTTATATAATTTATATTTACCAATAATTACTCAACCACCATGAAAAAGCTAACAAAACCCCTTAAACCCTCCTTGCTCCTCGCAAGTTTTACTGCCTTTTTTCTAATGGCATTTCAATTTAATTCGTCCAACCCAAGTGGTTACGAACCCATTATGATGGATAGGTCGGATATGGAAGCTTCTGTTCTACTTCGTGATGCGCGCAGCATTGAAGCTCCTGGTAAGATTTGGATATATAATGATATGATATTATTAATTGAGCAATATAAAGGCATTCATATAATTGATAATTCAAACCCAGGCAGCTCAAAAACTGTGGCTTTTATTCAAGTTGATGGTTGCACCGATATTACAATGAAAGGTAATGTATTATATGCCAATAATGGTGTAGATATGATTGGTATAAAACCCAATAACGACTTTAGTGATTTTACCGTGATAGCAAGAAACAGAAAAATGCTTCCTAATATTTCGTCTCCAGAACCTTGGAATGATTGGTATTATTATAATATACTACCAGCCAATACAGTTATTGTTAGATGGATTCCAATTTCAAACTAAACGTCTTATGAAAAGCATTTATACACTAATAATCGCAAGCGTCATCCTATTTACAAGTTGTAACGAGGGTGGTAACATATCCGCATCCGATGGTTCTTTTTCACAAGGAGGATCTACGGCTAAATTTGCCACTTCAGGCAATAACTTATATGTAATTGATCAATTTAGCTTGCTTACTTACGATGTAAGTAATGAGCAAGAAATAACATTTGAACATAGGCTTGAATTAAACACCATTCAGTTAGAAACCATTTTCCCATTTGGAGATTACTTGTTTTTAGGATCAACTACAGGTGTATTAATTATCGATATTTCAAATCCTGCCTTACCAAGGTACTTATCCGA
Organism: uncultured Roseivirgaceae bacterium; assembly: GCA_964507315.1. Taxonomy (GTDB): domain Bacteria; phylum Bacteroidota; class Bacteroidia; order Cytophagales; family Cyclobacteriaceae; genus JAKISE01. The sequence continues at coordinate 4,310 of CAZDQR010000135.1, read as the reverse complement.
ATACCAACATGTTCTTTCATGCGACCCAGTAGTTACTGATGGTGCTTTTGCCTATGTGACCTTACGTTCTGGTAACTTTTGTGGCGAAACAGAAGATGAGCTGCAAATACTAGACATCTCCGATATCAGTAACCCTGAAATAATAGCACGCCATAGCTTAACTAGCCCTAAAGGTTTAGCCATAAATAATAATATCCTTTATGTGTGCGATGACGGTGTTCGTATTTTTGATGTGAGCAATAAAGCCAATATTCGAGAACTAAGCTTTTTGCCAAACATACCTGCTAACGATGTAATTTTTCATAATAATCAACTATTGGTTACTGCAGATAATGGATTTTATCAATTTGATGTAACCGACCCTACAAATGTTAAACAAATAGGTCAATTTACTTTTTAACCTAAAATGAAAAAACAACAATTTACTCTTGTACTAATCCTTTCATTTTTAATAATAGGATTATCTACGTCTATGGCTCAAAAAGATAGCTTAAAAACTACTATTGTTGAGCCTCAAAATGCACTCTCATTTGTTCCTCAATATGCCATTATAAATGGCATTAGAATAGATTACGAACGTAGAATTAAAAATGGAGATCAATGGTTTGTGATTGCTCCAATGTTTTTTATAGATAATAGCAACCCCTATTATTATAATGATGATTCTAATTATTCTAGGTACCAAACAATGACTGGTATCGGGGTTAATCTCTATTATAAAAACATCGTTTACAAATCAAATAAAATGAACTGGAAGAGCGGATTGCCAAGGCATTCGTTATACCTACAAGCAGGACCATCTTTTCAGCACTTTTCCTTAACAAATTCTGAAGAAGTAGCTGTTCCTTTTATTGATAATGGCATTACCTATTTTCAATTTGATGAACAAGATATAAAAAAACCGATCAACAGGTTTGGAGGTGTAGTTGATGTTGGCTGGCAATTAGCCTTCGACCGCTTTCTATTAGATCTCTACCTTGGAGTTGCCATGAAATACTCCACTGGAGAAGGTGGTGTAATTATTAAAACATCCTATTCAGGTTGGACTCAATTAGACTATTCGGGCATATTGTTAGATGGTGGGTTGCGCGTTGGAATGTTTTTTTAATTCTAATAAAATATAACTACAAATTGTAAGATTAGGAGCACAATAAACCCCTCATTCTGATTAAATTTGCTTCAAATAATTAATCAAGTACGGCTCGAATCACAATTTTAGCTCAAATAAATAAATTATGAAGGAAGTTTATATCATTTCAGCTGTTAGAACACCCATTGGTAGTTTTGGCGGAAGTTTATCATCATTAACAGCTATTCAATTAGGATCAACTGCCATTAAAGGAGCGTTGGCAAAAGCCAAGGTAGATGCCAAAGAAGTTGATGAAGTGTTTATGGGTAATGTGGTTTCTGCAAACCTAGGTCAAGCACCAGCAAGGCAAGCCTCTATTGGTGCTGGCATTGGTACTAACGTGCCTTGTACAACCATAAATAAAGTATGTGCTTCGGGTATGAAATCTGTAATGTTAGGCGCGCAAGCAATAATGCTAGGATTAAACGATGTCGTTATTGCTGGCGGAATGGAAAGCATGTCTAACATCCCATATTACATCCCCAAAGCGCGCTACGGATATAAATATGGTAATGGAGAACTGGTTGATGGACTAGCTAAGGATGGTCTTTGGGAAGTGTATAATGATTTCCCGATGGGAAATTGTGCTGATAACACTGCCAAAGAAATGAACATCTCTCGGGAGGCTCAAGATGAATATGCCATCAACTCTTATAAGAAATCTGCCGAATCTTGGAAAAATGGTGCTTTTAATGATGAAATCGTTCCTGTTGAAGTTCCACAAAGAAGAGGAGAACCCATTATTGTTTCTGAAGATGAGGAATACAAAAATGTAAAATTTGAGAAGATTCCAGGATTACGTCCTGTGTTTTCTAAAGAAGGATCGGTAACTGCCGCAAATGCTTCTACCATTAATGATGGAGCCTCTGCCCTAGTTCTTATGAGCAAAGAAAAAGCTGAAGCTTTAGGAGTTACTCCAATTGCTAGAATTGCAGGTTTTGCCGATGCCGCTCAAGACCCAATTTGGTTTACCACTGCCCCTTCATTGGCCATTCCTAAAGCAATTAAAAATGCAGGGTTAACAAAAGATGATATAGATTATTACGAAATAAACGAAGCATTTTCGGTAGTGGCTCTTGCCAATAATATTGAAATGGACCTAGATGCTACTAAGGTTAACACTCTCGGAGGTGCTGTTGCCTTAGGCCACCCACTTGGAGCTTCAGGTGCAAGAATAATTGCTACGCTAACAAATGTATTAAACCAGAAAGGCGGTCGTTATGGTGCTGCCGGTATTTGCAATGGTGGCGGTGGAGCTTCTGCCATTGTAATTGAAAAACTATAAACAATACTGTAAAAAGACAGAATTATGCCTAACTAGCTCTTCTGTCTTTTTTTATAACCTCTTTGTATGATTAAAAATCTTGTAATTCTTTCCTTAGCCTTAGTTTCGTTCAACTTAGCCGCCCAAAATAAGTCGCCCTACAAAACATATTATGATAAAGAGAAGCAACATATAAACGAAGACTATTCTATTATCAACGGCAATAAGAATTTAATTGATGGGCCATATACTAAATATTATTTTTCGGGTAATAAAGAAATAATTGGGCAATTTATAGCTGGCGATAAAACAGGAGTTTTTACTTCTTATTATGAAAACGGAAACATCAAGCAGACACTTAAATTTGTAGATGGCCAAAAGAATGGCCCGGTAAAAATATTTACAGAAACAGGAAGTGTATTACAAGAAGGAAGCTTTAAAGACAACCAACTAGAAGGTGTTCTTAAGCTATATTATAAAACAGGCGAATTAAAATCAACTACAGAGTTTGTAGATGGCCAACCCGAAGGAAAAATTATTGAATATTACTCAAACGGTCAGGTTCAAAAAGAACAAAATTATGTAAATGGAAAAGTAAATGGCACTTTAAAAAGTTATTACGAAACCGGCACGTTAAAATCAGAAGAAAACTATGTTGATGGTATTTTAAATGGCTTCTTTAAAACATACCATGCCAATGGACAACTAGATACTGAAGCCACAAATGCAAGTGGAAAAAAAACAGGCACATTTACCACATATAATAATAAAGGAGTAAAAGTAATTGAAGGGCAATTTGTTAATGGAAAACTAAATGGAGCTAATTTAGCTTGGTATGACAACGGACAATTAAAGCATGAATTTAAGTATGCCAATGGTTTTAAAATAGGAAAAAACCTTGAATATTATGATAATGGCACCCTCAAAATGGAAGGCAAATTTTCGAATGATGAAAAAGATGCAACCGTTGAAGAGTATTACCCAAACAAACAATTAAAATCTAAGAACTACACCTCTTCTGGCAAATCGCAAGGAGATCAAAAGTGGTGGTATAGTAATGGGCAACTTAAGGAGGAATCCACATTTAAAAATGGACTGGAAGATGGAGTGCATAAATTTTACTTTGAAGATGGTCAACTAAAAAAAGAAGCTCCCTTTATTGGCAACAAAAAAGTTGGGATAGAAAAGGAATATAATAATTCAGGGAAGCCGAAAGCCACAACCACGTATAAATCCGGCAAAAAACACGGTGCTGCCGAGGAATTTTATGCAGATGGCAGTATCCATAAAAAAGGCCAGTATGGAGGCAATAGAAAAGTTGGCGAATGGCTTAGTTATCTACCTACAGGAAAACACATTCTTACAGAAACCTTTGAAAGGGGGAAATTGGTCAACTCTAAAACAATTAAATAATCCTGACAACAGTTTTCTATATAGAGACAAAATAACTTTGAATCATGAATGCCTTAAACGAAACTACATTTAACCTACCCGGCCAAACTAATTTTTACAGAGGTAAAGTAAGAGATGTTTACTCCTTTAACGATTACTTAGTAATGGTTGCCAGTGATCGCATATCTGCATTTGATGTAGTTCTGCCTAAACCAATTCCATTTAAAGGCCAAGTACTAAATCAAATTGCAGCCACAAACTTAGAAGCTACAAAGCACATTGTTCCTAACTGGCTTATTGCAACTCCCGACCCTAACGTTAGCATTGGCGTAAAGTGCGAAGCATACCCTGTAGAAATGGTAATTAGGGGGTATTTAGCTGGCCATGCTTGGCGAGAGTATAAAGCAGGAAAACGATCTATTTGTGGTGTTCAATTACCCGAAAACTTAAAAGAAAATGATCGATTGCCAGAACCAATCATCACACCTACAACCAAGGCACACCAAGGTCATGACGAAGATATAG
>CAZDQR010000134.1:0-8381 GCA_964507315.1 uncultured Roseivirgaceae bacterium | reverse complement strand
ACTATTCAATTTAGTTTTGCTATTTTTAATTTATTATAATAAAACCTAATCCCTAAAAAATGGACGAAAAGGATCCTAAGGACGAAGAATTAAATCCACAAGAACAAGATAATTTAAATGAAGCTGATGACAGCTTTGGTTTACCAGATCTAGATTATAAACCTTTGGAAGAGGAACCTTCGGAAGAGCCCGTTTCTGAACCTGAAGAAGATTCTACAGTTGAAGAGGAAGAAGTGCAAGCAGAAACTACGGAGGATAATTATACTTCTTCATATTCTGATGAAACGGAGGAAGAAGAGGAGGAGGAAAAACCTGCACTTAGGTATCAAATGGAAGAAGAATCTTCGAATGCACCTAAAATTATAGGTGGCATTGTTGGTGTATTAGTTCTTGCTGCAGTTATATGGTATTTTGGGTTTTATGGCCCACAGCAAAAGAAAATTGCGGAGGCAGAACAAGCCAAACAAGAAGAATTAGATTATAAAAAAGCACAAGAGGATAAAGCTGCGCTTAAAAAGAAACAAGAAGCAGACGCTGCTGCTGCAGAAGCTATTCCATCAACTGCTCAAGTAGAAGAAAATTCTGAAGCTGAAGTTCAGATACTAAGTGAAAGATCTGGTCGTTACTATATTGTACTTGAGAGTTTTATTGATGAAGACTTTGCAAAAGACTTTGGTACTAAAATTGCACAAGAAGGAACACCTAGCTTTTTGATTCCTCCATACTCGAAAAAGAAAATGCAACGTGTTGCTATTGGAGGATATGATTCGATGGAAGAAGCTAAGTCTGGATTGAATAACTTGCCAGAAGAATATGGAACCGGTAAATGGATATTGAAATATTAAAATGATTTTAGTTCAAATAACTACAAATGCTGCTGTTGATACTTTATCAACAGTAGCAGATACAGGGTCGGTTCAAGTAATCGACCTTTTGTTTAAAGGCGGAATTATGATGATTCCTATCGCCTTACTCTCGCTAGTGGCGGTATATGTTTTTGTAGAACGTGTGCGTACCTTAAAACAAGCTCTTTTAACACCCGAAGGTTTTATGGATAAGGTAAAATCCTTGGTAAGTAATGGGGATGTAAATGGTGCTAAACTAGCTTGTGCCGAAGTGGATACACCAGCTTCTCGCATGATTGAGAAAGGCTTAAGCCGAATTGGGCACCCCTTAAAAAACATTGAAGTATCTATCGAGAATGTAGGTAAAATTGAACTGTATAAATTAGAACGTAATTTGCCTTTATTGGCAACCGTTTCTGGTGCTGCACCAATGCTTGGCTTCTTAGGTACCGTTATTGGTATGATACAAGCGTTTATGTCGATTGCGCAAGAAGAAGGAGCAGTAAGTCCCAAATTGCTATCAGCAGGTATTTATGAAGCTATGGTAACTACTGCAGCTGGTTTATTAGTTGGTATTATAGCGTATTTGGGGTATAACTATTTGGTTACACGACTTCAGAAAGCCGTACACACCATGGAATATTCATCCATAGAGTTTATAGATTTACTCCAAGAGTCAAAATAAAATGGGCTTAGAATCCAAACAAAAAATAGATAGTAGTTTTAGCGTATCGTCTATGACAGATATTATATTTCTGTTATTGATATTTTTTATGCTAACTAGTTCGTTTATAACGCCATCTGGTTTGCCTGTTAATTTGCCTTCTACGAAGGTTTCTAAGATAGTAATGCAAAAAACTTCGGTTACTATTACTAAAGATTTAAAATATTTTATCAATGATAGGCGAGTGGCCGAATCGAACTTAGAGCGTGAGTTGGCTAGAGAAATTAGTGGTAGTGAGGCTATTATTACGCTCCATGTAGATAAATCTGTACCTACAGAATATTTGGTAAACGTGGCAGGTATTGCAGCTTCTTTAAATGCAAAGGTTTCTATTGCTACCAAACCAAGTAAATAATGCAGCAGTCCGATAAAGAAAAAAAGAATGAACGATTTGGAATTGCCATTTCGGTGGCTGCCCATGTTGTAGTGTTCTTACTTTTTTTATTTATTGTAGCTTGGCGAGCACCAAATCCTCCATTACCCGAAATTGGTATTGAGTTAAATTTTGGGCTAGACGAAGCAGGTTCGGGAGAAGAGCAGCCCGAGCCATTCACAACTCCCTCCGATGCTGATACTGAAGAAGAGGCTGCCGAAGGCGGAATGGAAGAAACACCTGAAGAAGTTGTAGAGGAACAAACAGAAGTAGAAGATCCTTCAGAACCTGTAACAGACCCAGTAGAGGCTGTTGACGCGCCTACGGATGAGGTGGAAACCCCAGTAACAAACACACAGGATTCGCCTGATGTGGTAAAAGACACACCTGTAGAACCTGAGGTTAAAAAAGAAGAGGTAAAGGAGGCTGAAGAAAAGCAGGAAGAAGCTCCGAAGCTGCCACCAGTGTTGTACCCTAACAATAAAGCAGGAGCTGGAGGAAAGAATGGAGATTCGAATAAAGCACCTAATGCCAATAATGGAGATAAGGATAATGCTGTTGGTGACCAAGGTGACCCAAAAGGAACTATAGATGCTAAAGCATTATATGGTAAGGCTGGCGGAGGCGGGGGATCTTCGTTGGAGATGACAGGCTGGATGTGGAGTTCGGAACCTAAACCTATAGATACGTCAGAAGACCGTGGGAAAATAGTCTTTCAAGTTGTAATCGATGACAAAGGAGAAATTAGGAGTGTAAAAACAATAGAAAGTAATGTGAGCTTTACTGTTAAAAAAATATATGAAGACGCAGTTTGGAAGCTTACATTTACTAAAACCTCAGGAAGCTCTGTTGCTAGCTCATCTACAGGAACTATTACATTTGTAATGCAGGGGAAGAAGGATAATTAATATTAAGTACAATTATCGGTTAGCTACTTTTTCCCTTTCGTAGAATTGGAGAAATTAAACTTAATTTCTTTTTCACTAAAACCCATAGCTCGCAATTTTTCGATTAAAATTAAGCGTTCTGCTCTAATTTTTAATTCTTCTTTTGCTTTATCCTCTACTAGATCTAAACTATCCATCTATTGCTATTTGTTATTAATGTATGTTAAAAAAAGATGTTTTTGGATATAGGTAAATAGCATCTTTCGAGCATAAGTAACCCATCCCAAAGTATTTATTTAACGAAATGCGCTTAGGTTTTTTGGCTGTACAATAAATTCAGCATTAATCTGATTCTTTGATAAACCTAAGGCTGCTAATGTTTTCTTTAAAGTTAATCTTTTTAGATTTTGAGTAGTAGCTTTTTCAATGTTCGATTCCTTATTATTATGTGTCATCTTGTGGCGGTTAATACATAACAAAGGTGGAATGAATAACACATATTAAAATCAGAGATATACCTAAATTGGGACTAGGTGAATCACCTAATTATTATTTTAAAATAACATTGCAACTTGCTAAATTTTCTTAAACAGTAAGGTAAAAGTAGTCCCTACACCTTCCTCCGAAGTAATTTTAATTTGGCCTCCGTTTAATTCCATATACTCTTTGCAAAGAGATAATCCTAAACCCGTTCCTATTTCATTTAATGTGCCACGCTCCGATTGGCCCATTGCATCAAAAATTGATTCTGCTTGAGACTTTGTCATACCTCGTCCTTCATCTTTAATTTCAATAGAGAGGAAAGGGGGCGAGTCTTTATAAGTTATAACAATATTTTTTCCCTGTTCGGAGAACTTGACAGAGTTTGAAATCAAATTTCTAATAATAATTCTTAAGTGTTCCGGTTCTATTATTATTGAGGATGAATTAGAAGTTTCATGAGTAATAGTGATTTCTTTTTTGTCAGCATTATACAAAACAAGGTTTATTTGCTCCTGTACAATCTCTTGGAGATTTACAATTTCTTTATTCAAACCTTTACCAGTAAACTGTTTCATAGACCACTCTAAAATATTGTTTAACGCGGTAGAAACCGTAGTTGTACGTTCGTATACTTCATTAAACAACTTGTCTAAATCTTTCTTCTATTCATTCGAATGCTTTACAAGGTATAATAAGCCTAAAATCGAATTGATTGGGCTCCTCATATCATGGGCCAACACAGAAAGAATCTTATCTTTCGAAATATTTAACTGTTCCAACTCATCACGTTGTTCTTTTACTTGTGAAGCAACTTTCTTTTTATATTTTGCATTAATAAAAATATAAACCAATAAAATGGCTAGTATGCTAATGGCTAATATAATTAAAGCAAGTTGATAACGCTGTTGGGATATTACTTCGGCTTGGAGTTGATTTTTTAATTGAAACTCCTCTTTTTCCTTATTAGATTGCTCTAGCCTTAGAGTTGCTAATTTAGTCTCTGATTTTTCAGTAAAAATACTATCGTTATATGTCTTGTAAATTTTATAATAGTTGAATGCTTCTTTGTAGTTGCCTTGTTTTTCGTAGGTTTCAGATAAAATATTCGCAGAGTGAAAAATGTCCCATTTAGCTCCCAGAGATTGGGCTATTTTTAAACTTTCTTTTCCATAAAATACGGCCTTGTTAAAATTGTTAGTGCCATTATATGCCTTAGATAAGCCTGCATAGGCAAAACATAACTCCCATTTGTTACTTGCCTCAATTAAATCTATTGCCTCCTCGTGAGCAATAATTGATTGATCAAACTTATTTAAGTTGCTTAGAATAACTCCTTTTCTATTTAAAGCCATACTCCATTTTTCTCTATAATCGTTTTTACGACTTAAAGTAATGGCTTTATTAACATTAACCATAGCACTGTCATAACTCTTCATCTCATCGTAAGCAATGCTCTTATTAAAATAGGAGATGGCAACTCTCATTTCATCTCCAATTTCTTGGGCTAATACCAAACTCTTATCAAAAGTGCGTATTGATTCAGGTAATTTATTTTGGAGCAAGTAAACTAAGCCTAATCCATTTATCGCATATAATTGCGCGCTTAAATCATTTAGATTTTTAGCGTATTCTAACGATTTATTTGCGTGTGCAAAAGCTTCAGTAGAATTGCTTTTTATATAATAGGCTTGTGTTAAACGTGTGTGTGCATTAAGTCTTGCCTGGTCATTCTTCTCATCCCTTAGGATATATAGAATAGTATTAGCATAATAGATAGAACTATCAGGATTCTCGTTTTTATAGACTGTACTAAGGCTGTTTAATAATTCAAAAACTGCACTATCGGTTGGTTTTATTTGATCGATGTTAATCCGTTTTAACTCATTTCGTAATGAATCTTTTTTTGTTTGAGCTAGCGATAAAAAGGGTATAAAAAAAAGAATACTTAGAAAGCAGTATTTTTTATTCATAGGCAAGGGTTGTGTAATAAGTTGAATAAACTAAGATACTGTAAAATAAAGGAAAATGCCCATGCTATCGAATTCCGTGTTAGATTTGAGGTTTAATTAATCAAACAGTAGTTATGCTAAAATCAACATTAATTGTTCTTGCCATTTCTCTATCATTTTTTTCTTGTACCGAAGTAGTTTTTGAGGCACCTCAACCTCCAGAAGGAACTAATTTAACGGTTATACCCGATGCCTTGGTGGGTGATTTTTCATTTGTAGTATTAAATGAACAAGAGGCCATTCATATTACTAACGAGTATTTTGATGGTGACGAGGGCAAAAAGTATTTATCCGATTCGTTAATTCTTAGAAAAATGGGAAACAAGTATGTGGTAAATCAATTGATTAATAAGGAGGGAGACACCAATGGAAAATGGTCGGTGTTTATTTTTGAAGAGAAAGGATGCGGGTTTTTAAAGGCTACCACTTTTATGATTTCTGAAGACGAGTATTTGCCTGCTTTTACTGAAGCTTATGATGCCATACAAGTAGGAGGAGGGCAAGAAAAGCAGCTTATTATTAATCCTAAAGACCTAGCCACTTTTGAGCAATTAACTAAAGACAGAGAGGCTTCGCTGGCTATTATCTTAGAAAAAATAGAGGAGTAATACTTAGTTAAGTACGAGGTCTTTTGCTAGTATTTTGCCCGTTTCGAGGTAATGATTTAGTGCGCGTTCCCAGTATCGCATATCCTCATGAAAATGCTGCGCTACCATAGATTCAATCATTTTTTTGCCCAAAGTGCTCAGAGAAGTGTATCGATACGTTAAATCGGCTGTGCAGCCTTCTGGCGACTCATGTAATTGGATGGAAATTCGAACAGTAAATAGGCCTTGCGTAACTCTAATAAACTCAATCCACGAAATATCGGGCTCGTATTCGTTTACCTGCCACACGGTTTCAATACCTTGACCAAACTGAGTAACAAAAACGCAATTTTTTTCAATAACACCCGATCTAGAATAGACCATTTCAAAGTCCCAACCATCAATCCATTCCCGTTCTTTTACAGGGCATAATAATGAAAACACTTCTTTGGTGCTAAAATTATAATGATGAATGGAATTAAACGTTTGTGCGAACATGGTGAAACAATTATACTATTTTTTTACGCTAAATATTTTCAATTTGCTAGCTCTTCTTATTTTAGCAAAAATTTTAGGAACTTTTAGTCAATAACTAAATGATTATACTGCGCTTTTTGCATACAATTTACACTATTTTTTTGTTTGTTGTATCTGTTATTTTACTATTCCCATTTTTTTTAATATTAGGGCTTAACCCTAAGTGGCACCATTATGCGTATCGGTTAGATTATTTGTGGGCTCACGTTTATTTTCCTCTATGCTTTTTTAATACCACAATTCAGTACCTAGGCGAAAGGCCTCCAAGTGGGCCGGTTATTTATTGTGCGAACCATTTCTCTACCATGGACATACCAAGCATGGCATTGCTTCGAAAACAAGCTTGTTATGTTGGAAAGGAATCCATATCAAAATTGCCACTCTTTGGCTATATGTTTAAAACAATTCATATTACCGTAAATAGAAGCAGCTTTAGGGATAGAGGTCTGGTGTTTCAAAAATACAAAGAAGCCTTAGGGCAAGGTAAGTCCTTGTTTATTTTTCCAGAAGGAGGTATTAACTCCTTAGAAATTCCTACACAATCAAAATACAAAGATGGTGCGTTTAAAGTAGCTATTGAATTAGGCATTCCAATTGTGCCTGTAAGCATTCCTTTTAATTGGCAAGTTTTGCCCGATGGCGATTGGTTGGTTAAGCAAAATAAAATAAAGCTTATTGTACACCCACCCATAAATACCTCTAATTTGGATTTAAGTAACTTACAAGAGCTGAAGGTAAATGTTCGTGATACTATTCAGGCTAGTATTGATAGTGAGAATGGAAGAAGTTGAAACGATGGTAATTTTATCTTAGGCAATAACATAAGTTTTAGCACAGTTATATCAATATAAATAGCCCACCTCTTTAATTTTGATTTTATAGTTTTAAATATATGCGGAAATATCTCTTTTGGTTAAAATGGGAGCGGTCGGTAAGCCTGCTGGCCTCGTTATTAGTTGTTTTATTTGGCTTTTTACTGGTCACTTCATTTGCATTGGTAATAATTGGCCCAGAAGGCTTAATTGGGTGGCATACATTTAGTCAAAAAGAAATGATAGATGTTATTTCTGAAACCGTGGATGTAGGGGCGTTTAGTTTTCCATTAACCGAGCAGCTCATTATTATTAAGGAGTTTGTTTCAGGGGGAGAGATACAATCCACTGCAATTTTTAAAGAAATAGCAATTGTGGGCATCTTTGGGTTGTTGGCCTTGGTTCTAGCCTTAATTAGCTATTTTAATCGTTTTGGCTTTATTTTATTCGCTACTTTTCTGTTCTTCTTTATCATATTTCTACATCCCGAAATGCTTGCATTGGCAGATATCAATGATAAGTGGATTTTAGGGGCAATGTTCTTCTTATTTATCGGCCCCTCATATTATTTCCAGGCATTTAATAAGAACGCCACTTTGGGAGTTCGGGTCTTAGTGCTTACCCTCGTTATTGGTTCTGTTTTATCATTTGCTGTATGGCGAAGCGATGTGGCTGAGCCTTTAAATATGCTTTTTAGCTACGGAATATTAGCTCCTTACATAGTTGTATTGCTATTTATTTTTATGGTGGGGCACGAAGTTATTAGTGGGTTTATTTTAGCTATTGCCGGCAGCAATAAAAATGTTGATAATAATCGGATTAAGCATTTCTTGGTGTTGTCTGTAATTTACTTACTCAATGTGTTAATTGCTTATTTGCAAATAACACATGTTATCGATTGGAATTTTGTGAGTATCAATCCGATATTTATATTGGGCGCAGCCTCCATATTAGGCGTTTGGGGTATTAGTCAACGGTATGTATTATACACTAAAGTTAGTGCTAGTCAGCAAGTGTGGGTGCTACTATACCTTGCTCTAGCCATTATTTCGTTCACAACCATAGCTTATTTATTGCTTAGTGTTGAAGACCCATTGCTTAAAATTATTACCGATTTTATCATA
>CAZDQR010000133.1:0-8386 GCA_964507315.1 uncultured Roseivirgaceae bacterium | reverse complement strand
ACGAATACATTTACAATGGTGGTGGTGTTGGTATTGGTGATGTAAATAATGATGGGCTTGAAGACCTTTATTTTACCTCTAATTTTGAGAGCAATAAATTATATCTGAATAAGGGTGAATTCGAATTTGCAGATATTACCACTTCCTCTAACACCGGAGATCCACAAGGCTGGTCAACAGGCATTAGCATGGTAGATATTAATAATGATGGCTTACTTGATATCTATGTCTGTAAATCTGGCCCCCTGCCTCCACAGCAACGAAAAAACATACTCTTAGTAAATCAAGGGCTTGATAAAAACGGGGTGCCGACTTTTAAAGATGAAGCAGAAAAGTATGGACTTGCCTCAGATAATTTCTCTATTCAAGCAACTTTTTTTGATTTTGATAACGATGGTGATTTAGACATGTACTTAATGAACCATAACGGGAACAAACTCTCCAAAGAAGTACTTGCTTTGGGCAGTAAAGAACCATCTCCGTTAGGTGATCAGTTTTATATCCGCGAGGGAGATAGATACATTGAAAAAACAGAGGAAGTAGGCATTTACTCCAACGCTATTTCTTATGGTTTAGGAATTGGTGTTTCTGACTTAAACAATGATGGTTGGCCAGATTTGTACATTTCTAATGATTATGAAGAGTATGACTACATGTACATTAACCAACAAAATGGAACGTTTAAGGAAGTTATAAAAACAGCAACCAACCATATTTCTAATTTTTCAATGGGTAACGACATAGCAGATTTTGATAATGACGGCTTTACCGATGTTATTGCATTGGATATGGTAGCAGAGGATAATTATGGCATAAAAACAAGTATGCCAAGTATGAGTGTAGAAAAATTTAACACAAGTGTTGAAGCAGGTCGGCATTACCAATATATGTATAATACACTACAACGTAACACCACATTTGTAGATAAAAATAACATCCCTCATTTTTCAGAAATAGGGCAAATGGCTGGCATTTCTAGCACCGATTGGAGCTGGGGGCCTTTGTTAGCAGATTTTGATAACGATGGGCTCAAAGATTTATTTATTACAAACGGAATAAAAAGAGATTTTAGAAACAAAGATTACATTCATAGCATTAAAGATTACCTTAAAAATAACAGAGACGCTTTTGTAAACCCTAAAAAAATAATGGAGCTCGTTAACAAAACCCCTACTCGCCCAAAAACTAATTATGTCTATAAGAATAATGGGAATTTAGGGTTCGAAAACATTACAACCAATTGGTTTGGCAAGCTTTCTCCCGGCTATTCCAATGGAGCGGCCTATGCCGATTTAGATAATGACGGAGATTTAGATTTAGTCATAAATAATATTGACGATGAAGCTGGTATTTTTGAAAATACTTCTACCTCTGAATCTAACAGTTATTTACAAATAGCCTTTAAAGGAACAGCCCACAATAAGCAAGGAATTGGCACCCACATTAAAGTTTATACAAGCAAGGGTATACAAGTATTTGAGAATTACACCACAAGAGGCTACCAATCTTGTAAACCTGCAAGTATTCATATAGGGCTTGGAACAGCCTCTCTTGATTCTCTTTTAATTACTTGGCCAAATGGCAACCAAGAATTACTCAAAAACATTAAGCCAAACCAACAACTTACCGTTGATTATCAGAATTCTACTTCCCCTGACAAAACCCCAAAGAATCAACAAATTTTATTTACAGCAACATCAAACTGCGATTCTATCAAACACCTAGAAAATGAGTATGATGATTACATAAATCAGGTACTCCTACCCCACAAACTATCCCAGTTTGGTCCAGCATTGGCCACAGCAGACATTAATAATGACGGCATTGAGGATTTATATGTAGGAAATGCAAGTGGATATACTTCCGAACTGTATTTAGGAACAAAATCCGGAAAATTTATTTCTCACCAGTCGTTTACTAATGATAAACTATACGAAGACATTGATGCCCAATTCTTTGATTTCGACCAAGATGGCGACCTTGATTTATATGTAGTTTCTGGAGGAAACGAATGGGCTGAAGGTTCAGAAAACTATAAAGACCGATTGTATGAAAATGTACTTGGTCATTTTAAATCAAGGCCTGATTTACTTCCTAACATTGCTATTAGTGGTTCTGTGGTAAAAGTAGCTGACTATAATAAGGATGGTTTCCCTGATTTGTTTATTGGCGGTAGGCACACCCCCCATAACTACCCTACTCCTACCAGCAGCTATATACTAAGAAATAATAAAGGAGTGTTTGAAGATGTTACTAGTACCATTGCCCCAAGCTTATTTGATGTTGGTATGGTGACAGATGCCAGCTGGACAGATACAGATGGAGATGGAGACTTGGATTTAATGGTAGTTGGCGAATGGATGTCACCCATATTATTCGAAAACAATAATGGCCAATTTGCACAATCGAACTCAATGCCTAAATTTTTAGATGGGTGGTATTATGCCATTGAGCCTTTGGATATAGATAATGATGGCGATTTAGATTTTGTTGTTGGCAACCTTGGCAGCAATTATAAGTACAAGGCAAGTGAAACAGAGCCCTTTCAGTTGTACTATGCAGATTTTGACTCGAATGGCTCTAAAGACATTGTTCTTGGCTATTATAATTTTGGGGAGCTATTTCCGCTTAGAGGCAAAGATTGCTCTACTCAACAAGTACCTACACTTGAAACACAAATAGAAACTTATGATTTATTTGGCTCATCAACACTTACCGAAGTTTACAGTGCCGAAGCGTTAGCCTCTGCTTTGATTCTACGAAGCCATAATTTTAAAAGTGGGATTCTAATAAATGATGGAAATAATCATTTTCATTTTAGAGCCTTTCCACAACTTGCACAAGTATCTTCTATTAATGATTTTATTGTTAAAGATTTAAATAATGATGGATATCAAGACGTAATCTTGGCTGGCAATCTCTTTGTTTCTGAAATTGAAACCCCTAGAAACGATGCAGGATATGGTCTTGTTCTAATAAATAATAAAAATGGAGGTTTCAATACTTTAGATGCCCATCAAACTGGATTCTTTGTTTCTAGTGATGTTAAAAAGCTAAGAACTTCAAACAAGCAAGTTTTTATAGGCTCTAATAAAGCTTCTTTAAAATGTTATAATCTTAACTAAGTTCACTTCAATACTAATTACATTTCTATGAAAAAAATCACTCTATTCATTACTCTGTTTTTTGCGGTTTCCTCCTCATTTGCTCAAGATAAGGCACCGAAAACTGACTTCACAAAAATGTATTTACCAGTTTGGTTAGAGGCTAGAGAGCACTGCTTAGCTGTGGCTAATGCTATGCCAGAAGAAAAATATAGTTATAAGCCCACGGATGTGAGTAAAACTTTTGCCGAACAAATGGTTCATATAGCTTACACAGTAGAACTATTAACAAAACGATATGTACAAGGAATGGAAGTGACACCTAACACTCCTGATGCTTCTCAACTTTCAAAAGCACAAATCATAAAAATGCTTGAAGAAGGATTTGATTATACAACCAATATCATCATTAGCATTGAACAAGAGCAACTAGATGAGACCTGTGTAATGTACCATAGTGGCAATACAGTTAGCAGAGCATTTGCGATGTTTTATGTGCAAGACCATATGGCAAACCATAGATCAAAAGCCAATTTATACCTTCGATTGAATAACATTAACCCTCCAGAATACACCTGGTAATTTCAATAAAATAGCAATGAAAAGAATCATATTCCTCTTATCCCTCTTCCTTATAGCATTTTCTGCTATTTCTCAACAAAATTCTACTGCCTATTTACTTAAACCAGATCGTGTTTTTGATGGGTATCAAATGCACAATAATTGGATTGTAATAATTGAAGGAGACCAAATCACTTATGCAGGAACTGACAAAGAAAAGCCAAAGGTTACAGCCGATATAGAAGTAATCAATTTAGATGGGAGCACCCTTTTACCCGGTTTAATTGAAGGGCACGGCCATATACTTTTACATCCTTATAATGAAACCAGCTGGAACGACCAAGTGCTAAAAGAGCCTGAGGCTTATCGGGTGGCAATGGCCACAGTTCATGCCCGCAAAACATTGGAAGCTGGCTTTACCACCTTTAGAGATTTAGGAACCGAAGGAGCTGGCTATGCAGACTATGGTATCAAAATGGCTATTAAAGACGGGGTAATTCCAGGCCCTAGAATGATTATTTCGAGCAGAGCCATTGTTGCTACAGGCACTTACGGGCCAAAGGGATTTTCGCCAGATTTTGACTTGCCATTACTTGGAGCAGAACCAGCAGATGGAGCTAATCTTGCAACAGTAGTACGTACACAAATTGCCAAAGGTGCAGATTTTATTAAAGTGTATGCCGATTATAGATGGGGACCCAATAAAGAGGCTATGCCTACCTTTTCAGAAGATGAATTAAGGTTAATTGTGGAAACAGCCAGAAGTAGTGGTAGAGATGTAGTAGCACACGCTGCTACCGAAGAAGGAATGCGAAGAGCTATTAATGCTGGTGTTGTTATGATTGAACACGGTTATGCTGCAACACCTGAAATTTTACGTCTCATGAAAGAAAAAGACGTAGCCCTTTGCCCAACTCTAGCAGCGGGATATTCTATTTTAACTTATTCAGGATGGAGCCCAGATAAAGACCCTGAACCTGAGGCACTTATTTCAAAAAGAGCGTTCTTTAAACAAGCTATGGAAATGGGAGTAGTAATTAGTGCTGGTGGAGATGTTGGAGTTTTTTCCCACGGCAATAATGTATTAGAGCTTGAAATGATGGTTAATTATGGAATGAAAGAAGCAAATGTACTTGCCTCTGTTACATCAACCAATGCAAAGCTATTTCACTTGAACAGACTTGGTGAAATAAAAAAAGGATTCTTAGCAGATATTACTGTAGTAAAAGGAAACCCTACCAACAACATTGAAGACCTAAGAAATATAGTACTTGTGCTACAAAATGGAAAAATAGTGGTTAAAAATTAGCTCGATGGAGAAGGCTCCAACAAAACGTAATCAAAGTAATTTTGCTCGCTATGTCGACAATCAAAATAATATTCTTGCTCCTTTTATTACCTTTTGTTGCTTTTACGCAACGAACAGAAACAGCCCTTGATTTTTCGGCTAAGAATAGCAGATTAGTTTTTGAACTAGAGAATGATATGCTATTTAGCACGGATAGTTATTATACAGCAGGTGTTGGTTTAGCCTACACGCATAAAAAGTTACATAAAACACCTGCTCAACTCATTATGAAGCCTAAGAGCGAGAAGGTTTTAACATTCATCGGATTTGGTCTTGAACAACGAATTTTTACACCTTCTTCCATCACCGAGCCTGATAAAATAGAGAACGACCAACCCTACTCGGCCTATCTTTTAGCAACAAACTACACGGTGATTGTAAATCCACAGAAAAACCTAAAACTATCTAATGAAATAGGCATTGGTATTATGGGGCCTGCTGCCGGAGGCGAGCAAGTACAGACTTTTGTACATAAAATTATAAACTCACCCATTCCTCTTGGCTGGGAGAACCAATTACAAAACACTTTTTTAATTGATTACCGTTTTAGAGTTGAAAAAGGATTTGGTGGTGATTGGTTAGCCAACCATCTACTTCCATTTTTTGGTGCCCGAGTTGGAACATTAACCAATAGAGTTCAAATTGGCGCCATGTTTAAACTGGGTAATAAACATAAATTCTTACTCCCAGATCAGAACCTTGATAAGTTGCAACACAAATTTATTTGGGAGTGGACTTTTGTGGCCAACCTACAGGGCGTGTTCTACGATGCTACTTTGCAAGGAAGCATGTTTAAAGATGACCCTAATGCCCTAGATAATTCAGAGAAAATTTCGCATCAATACCAATTTCGCACAGGGGTAAATTTGTATTACCATAATTTTACACTACGGTATATGTTAAATTTTAACTCTGCTAGCTTTGATTCAGCTGTTTATCATAGATTTGGTAGCATTAACATTGGCTACTCATTTTAGAAAACTCCTAGCTCGGGATATTTGCCTGTTTTATTTCGGTAATAATCCATTATCTCTTCAACGTCTTTATCATAATCTCCTGTTGGGTAAAATATAGGGCCAAAGCCTGCGTGCTTTTTAGCGTAATCTAAATAGCCTAAAATAATGGGCACATTGGCTTGCTCTGCCACTCTATAAAATCCAGATTTCCACCTTTTAACTCGCTTACGAGTACCTTCAGGTGTAACCATCATTATTAACTCATCTCTTTCGTGGATTAAATTAGCCATGGCATCTACCATACTTAATTTCTTCTTAAAACTTCCTTTCTTTGGTGTACGATCAATGGCAATTCCTCCCAAACCTCGAACAGCCCAACCCATTATTGGATGGTTTACCACTTCTTTTTTCACCGTTACCTTCAATGGCATTTCTATAATTGAAAAGGCAAGCCGGGCATAGAAAAAATCCCAATAACTGGTATGGGGAGCTGCAATAATCACAGCTTTTTTTAAGCCTTCAGGCATTTTACCATAGACAGTCCAACCTGTAATTGCAAAAACGAATTTGGCAAATAGTTTTAACATAGTTTATTCACTTTTTTACTAAATTAATTGAGATTGCTGTAAACCCTCAATAATTAAAATAAATCATCCTGAATTTATTTTAAGGATCTAAGAATATATTTTGCAAATCCTGAAATAAATTCAGGATAACGGTTAGTATATGATTTTGTGGCGGTTTTCCAACACAAATCTTTCAACTGATATCAATGTTTATTTAATGTTAAATCGCTCATATATAACAATTAACCCGCCATAAATATTGTGTTTTAGTTTATCATTCATTTTCCATATAGTAAATACAATCGTTTCTTTATTCCAACGGATATTAATATTGAAAATACAGTCATCGCCAAAACAATTCCAGCATAGTCTATAACAAAATCAGTAGAAAATAGTGCCCGAACGAAACGATTAGAATCTGTTAAGTTAAACAAATTTATAATTATCTTATAAACGAAACCGCCAATTGAAAAAGCAATTATATTTCTAATAAAAAACACAATATTTTTCTCTTTAATATTTGCCCAAAGTCTTTCTTCTTTGATTTGCCGATCTTTCTTATTAATTGTCATTAATATGAAAACAAGTCCGGCAACAAGTCCGCCTACCAATGTTGAAATAATATACCCTAAAGTTTCTTTCTCAGTTAATGTCTTAATATCTAATTCGTTATTACGTATAAAATTAGTTGCAAACTGAAAAATAATCACTGCTAATATTATTCCTAAAATATAATACTTTGTTATTGTTAAATATTTATACTTTTTAATTTTTCCCCACATAATTTTAGTTTTACTGATTGTTCTTTTAACTTAAAAAAAACAAATAATTACTCCACAAACCTAATTAAAATAGCGATTCAATCAAATCATCATTGGCATGATTTGGCATGGTGATTTTTAAATCAGGTGAACGATCCATTTCACGCTTAGCAGCAAATTCGGCTCCTTTATTACGCGCCCAGCTTCTACGCCCAATGCCATTATTTACATCGTAAAATAACATATTCTGAAGTTTGCGATCAGCATCTGATGTACCATCTAATACTAGCCCAAAGCCTCCATTAATAACTTCGCCCCAGCCAACACCACCGCCATTATGGATGGATACCCAAGAAGCACCTCTAAATGAATCACCAATTACGTTTTGGATAGCCATATCTGCTGTAAATTGAGAACCATCATATATATTAGCCGTTTCTCTAAAAGGAGAATCGGTACCCGACACATCGTGGTGATCTCTACCAAGAACTACAGGTGCAGATAATCTACCTTCTTTCACCGCTTTATTAAATGCTAAGGCAATAGCAGCTCGGCCTTCTGCATCTGCATAAAGTATGCGCGCTTGCGATCCAACCACTAATTTATTTTCCTGAGCACCTTTTATCCATTGGATATTATCAACCATTTGCTGCTGAATTTCCACAGGAGACTCTTTTATTAATTCCTCCAATACATCACAAGCTAACTGGTCTGTTAGGGCCAATTCTTCAGGGTCTCCACTTGTACACACCCATCTAAACGGACCAAAACCAAAATCGAAACACATAGGACCCATAATATCTTGCACATAGGATGGATATCTAAAATCTAATCCATTTTCGGCCATGATATCAGCACCTGCACGTGAAGCTTCGAGTAGAAATGCATTTCCATAATCGAAAAAGTAAGTGCCTTTAGCCGTATGCTTATTAATGGCAGCTGCGTGCTTTACTAAAGTTGCTTGCACTTCCTTTTTAAACCTTTCAGGTTCATTGGCCATCATCTCGTTAGATTCTTCGTACGAATAACCCACAGGATAATAACCTCCAGCCCAAGGATTATGTAATGAGGTTTGATCTGAACCAAGTTC
>CAZDQR010000132.1:0-8388 GCA_964507315.1 uncultured Roseivirgaceae bacterium | reverse complement strand
GGATATAAAGAAGGTAAAAAAGAAAAATCCACTTCTCATATAGATTCTATTTATAAGTGGATTTGGTTTGCTTTTATTGTCAGTATTATTTCAATAATGATTGTTTCAAAGGACAATATGCAATCCATCCCCTTACTCATTCTTATAATGGCAGGATTTGCCACCTTTTTATCTGGCAAACTAATAAGATTCAATCCACTAGTTTGGGGAGGGATAGGCTTTTGGCTATGGAGTATTTTAGGTTTTTATTTGCAGGATGATATGGTGTTGGCAATTAATGCCGCTGCCATTTTTACAGGCTACATCATCCCTGGCTACATGTTAAAAAATAAACTTAAAAAAGATGGCATTTAAAAAGCTAGATCCGCTTTTACATTCTGAGTTAAGGCTAGCTATTATTTCCATCCTTTTAAGTGTAGAATCGGCAGAATTCGTCTTTTTAAAAGAGAAAACACAAGCTACCTCGGGCAATTTGAGTGTTCAAATAGACAAGTTAGAAAAAGCAAAATACATTAAAGTAAAAAAAACATTTAGAGGGAAACGTCCTTTAACAACATGTTACATTACTCCTACCGGAATCAACGCTTTTGAAAACTATGTAGAATCCTTAAAAGAATACATCAATTAAGCCAAGTCTGATATACCAATTAGTATATATCAGGAAAAGAAGCAGGATCTACTTCCCCCATCATCGAGTAAATTTTATCAAATATTTCTTCTGCATTAGGCTTAGAAAAATAATCTCCATCAGAACCATAGGCAGGTCTGTGTTCTTTTGATGTTATAGTTAATGGAGCAGAATCTAAAAACTTATAGCCCTCTTGGTCTTCCAACACTTTTTGCATCATATATGCACTTGCACCTCCTGGTACATCTTCATCGGCAAACACAACACGGTTGGTTTTTTTAACCGAATCTATAATGCTATTATGCACATCAAAAGGCATAAGAGTTTGTACATCTATAATTTCTACAGAAATTCCTACCTCGTTTAGTTGCTGAGCAGCATCCATTACAATTCTACACATAGAACCGTAAGTAATAATGGTTACATCCTCCCCTGCTCTAATAATTTCTGGTACACCTAATGGCTCCTTGTAATCTGCCAAATTAGCTGGCATTTTTTCTTTTAATCGGTAGCCATTTAAGCTCTCTACCATAAGAGCCGTATCGTCAGATGCCAGCATGGTGTTGTAAAACCCTGCGGCCTTAGTCATATTGCGAGGAACCAATAAATAAATTCCTTTGAGGCTATTAAGAATCATTCCCATAGGAGAACCTGAATGCCAAACGCCCTCTAACCTATGGCCTCGCGTTCTAATAATCAAAGGTGCTTTCTGCCCGCCCTTTGTCCTGTATTGCAAGGTTGCTAAATCATCTGTTAAGGTAGGTAGTGCATAAACAAGGTAATCTAGGTACTGGATTTCAGCAATAGGCCTTAAGCCTCTTAAAGCCATCCCTATGCCCTGCCCAATAATGGTTGTTTCTCTTATTCCTGTATCATCCACCCGAACACTGCCGTACTTTTCTTGTAAGCCTGCAAACGCTTGGTTTACATCTCCAATCTTACCAACATCTTCGCCAAAAGCCACTACTCGAGGGTCTCTTGCAAATGCATTATCAAAACATGATTGTAGAACCTCTCTACCATCAACAACCTTTGATTCTTGTGTATAAACAGCCGGAATATTTTCTATACTAATTGCAGAATCAGTTGATTCGCTAAATACATGCGAGCCATAATCATCAGCAGCCTTAGCTTCAAAAGAAGCTAACCAATCAATTAACGGCTTTTTTTCTTTAAAATCTTGATTTCTAGAAACTCTTAATGACTTTTTTGCTGCTTTAACTGCATCTAATTTTAAAGGATTAATTGCTGTAGCCAATTCGTTTTTAAGGTTTTCTATCTCTTGGCTACCCGATACTTTTGCTAGGTCATTTAATAATTGAGACACTATACTCTGGGCATCTTTTTCTTCATTTATAAAAGCTGCCCACGCACTCTTTTTTGCTACTTTAGCTCCATTTTTAGCTTCTAATTCAATGGATTCAAGTTCACTTTCAGAGGCATACTCGTTACTCAAAATCCACTCTCGCATTTTTAAATTACAATCATGCTCTGCTTCCCACTGTAGCCGCTCTTTGGTTTTATAGCGCTCGTGTGAACCCGAGGTTGAATGCCCCTGTGGTTGGGTTGCTTCCGTAACATGAACCAATACCGGTACATGTTCTTTTCTGGCTAAAGCTTCAGCCTTTTTATAGGTAATTATTAGCTCTTCATAATCCCAAGCTTTTACAGTTAATATCTCAACACCCTTTTCTTTTGAGTTACGCTGAAACCCTGCCAAAGCCTTTGATATGGATTGCTTGGTTGTATGATACTCTGGACCAACAGATATTCCGAATTCATCATCCCACACGGACATAATAACTGGAATTTGAAGCACTCCCATAGCATTTATTGCTTCAAAAAACATACCCTCCGAAGTAGAAGCATTACCAATAGTTCCAAATGCAATTTCATTACCCTTATTAGAGAGGGTTTTGTACTGATGCAGTTCTTTGTTTTTTCTAAAATGCTTAGACGCTAACCCTAAACCAACCAAACGAGGCATTTGGCCTGCCGTTGAAGATATATCTGCGGTACTATGTTTACGATCTACAATACTTTTTAAATGGCCATCTTCATCAAGCATTCTAGTAGCAAAGTGACCATTCATTAACCTACCACCAGAAGCAGGTTCATCTACAAGGCTCGTATGTGCATAAAGTTGGGCAAAATACTGTTGTATTGTAAGAGCCCCAATAGCAAACATCAGGGTTTGATCTCTGTAATATCCTGATCTAAAGTCACCATTTTTAAAAATGCGTGCTAAAGCCAATTGTGGCAGCTCTTTACCATCACCAAAAATGCCAAATTTAGCTTTACCCATAAATACTTCCTTTCGACCCATTAAACTAGCTTCTCTACTTGCAACAGCTAGTTTATAATCTTCAAGAATTTTAGATACTTCTATAATGGGCGGCTTGGTTGCTGTATTTTTCAAATCAGTTTTATTTAGTAAAAAATATTACTAATAGTATTTAGTAACAATAGGGACTAATAATTGGCGTTCCTGCTAACAAATTTAATGCATGAAAAGCGGTAATCAAATTAGTTTGCAAAACACAAAAAAAATATCGATTAATTAAATTTGGTTTTAGCCAGTCAAAAACAAAGAATATTTTGTTCATAATAAAAGTGCTTTATCATAAAAGCACATACAATTAGGTTGACAAAAGAAAATTAAAACAAAAATATTTTTAAGATTCACGTGTAACATGAGCCCTAGTAAATCTATAAATCGCTTACTATATTTGTCTAGTAATTAAACAATTAAGTCATGATTATAGGTGTTCCTAAAGAAATTAAAAATAACGAAAATCGTGTTGCTTTAACACCAGCGGGTGCTAAAGAATTAGTAAAACGTGGTCACGAATTGTATGTGCAATCAACTGCTGGTTTAGGTAGTGGATTTTCTGATGCCGACTATGAAGGCGCAGGCGCAAAAATTTTACCAAGTATTGAAGCTACCTACGAAATAGCTGAAATGATAATGAAAGTAAAGGAGCCAATTGCTTCTGAATACCCTTTGATTAAAAAAGATCAATTATTATTCACTTATTTCCACTTTGCTTCGGGCAAAGAGCTTACCGAAGCAATGATTGAAAGAGAATCGGTTTGTCTTGCATACGAAACTGTTGAAACTACAAAAAGAGCATTGCCTCTTTTAATTCCAATGAGTGAAGTTGCTGGTAGAATGGCAACACAAGAAGGAGCCAAATACCTTGAAAAGCCTATGGGTGGACGAGGAATTCTACTTGGAGGTGTACCAGGGGTAAAACCAGCTAAAGTATTAATTCTTGGTGGTGGTATTGTTGGAACCGAAGCCGCAAAAATGGCCGCTGGCCTTGGAGCAGATGTTACTGTAATGGATTTAAGCCTTACACGTTTGCGCTATTTAGATGATGTAATGCCATCAAATGTGCATACTATGATGTCAAACGAATATAATATTCGTGACATGATCAAAGACACAGATTTGATTATTGGAGCTGTATTAATTCCAGGTGCAAAAGCTCCTAAGCTAATTACAAGAGATATGCTTAAAGAAATGAGAGCAGGAACTGTTTTAGTAGATGTTGCAGTTGATCAAGGTGGATGTATTGAAACGTGCGTTGCAACTACCCACGAAGATCCTACGTTTGTAATTGATGATGTAGTTCATTACTGTGTGGCAAACATGCCTGGTGCAGTGCCTTACACTTCTACTTTGGCGCTTACAAACGCAACGCTTCCTTATGCAATAGATTTGGCTAATAAAGGATGGGAGAAAGCTTGTGCTGATAATAACGAGCTTAAACTAGGCCTTAATGTTATTAAAGGAGACATTGTTTATAAAGCAGTTGCAGATGCCTTTGACAAGCCTTATGTAGATGTAGCTAAATACATAAACTAATAATTTTGTTAAGTTCTGATAAACGCAGATTCATATTGATAAAAACGTGAATAACGTCATTTCGTAGTGCAACGGAGAAATCTTTACCACCCGTCATAATTGGCTACATGGTTAAGATTCCTTCGGAATAACTTGCAACGATGGATCAACGAAATTCTAAGCATTCCTAGCTGCATTAGCTAGAACTTACCATAATTAAAAAAACAATTAAAAGGTGAATTAGGCAACTAGTTCACCTTTTTTTATGACTTATACTTTGGTATCTCAGGTAGATTAACCAACTCCCCTTCCCTAGAAATTTTAAATGTATAATGCATCAAACCATTGGTAAGCACAAGAATTTCTGCCTTTAATGTATGGTTATACATAGCCACTTGCTCCAGTGTTGATTGACTAATTTTAACAGAGGGTGCCTTGCACTCAATTAAGAGATAAGGACTACCAGTATTTAAATAAACTACAATATCGGAGCGTTTCATCCTTGCATTATAGGCAACTCCAGACTCTACCTTAATTAGGCCTTTAGGATAGCCCAAATCATAATGTAAATAACAAACTATGTGCTGTCTAACCCATTCTTCAGGAGTTAACAAAATATTTTTCTTCCTAATTATATCAAAAATAAAGGTACCTTCCTCTTTACGAGTGATTTTAAATTCATATTTCGGAAAGTTTAAAGATTGCACTTTACAAATATGCAACACAATAATTTTGATTGTATTTTTACAGCGTACTTAAATTGATGAAATATGATCACAAAAAAAGGAATAGTAGAAAATTGGCTTCCGCGCTATACAGGCACGGAGCTTGACCAGTTTGGAGAGTATATATTACTAACAAATTTTAAAAATTATTTAACCATGTTTGCAGAAAAATATGGGGTGGAAATGATTGGTGAGGACAAGCCGATGCAAACAGTAACTGCCAATAATATAACCATCATCAATTTTGGTATGGGCAGTGCAATGGCCGCAACTGTAATGGATCTACTTTCAGCCATCATGCCTAAAGCAGTCCTTTTTCTTGGTAAATGTGGTGGTTTAAAAAAGAAAACAGAATTAGGAGATTACATTTTACCAATAGCTGCCATTAGAGGCGAAGGTACAAGCAATGATTACTTACCACCAGAAGTACCTGCACTTCCTTCTTTTAATTTGCAACGTGCAGTATCATCAGTAATTAAAAACCGTAAACAAGACTATTGGTCTGGTGTTGTTTTTACTACCAACCGTAGAGTTTGGGAGCACGATAAAGCATTTAAAAAACGCTTACGCCAAGCCCGTGCAATGGGGATTGATATGGAAACAGCAACAATTTTTACTGTTGGATTTAAGAATGAGATTCCAAGAGGAGCCTTACTTTTAGTAAGTGATAACCCAATGATACCAAGTGGAGTTAAAACCGATAAAAGCGATAACTCTGTAACAAAGAGTTATGTAAATCATCATTTAGAAATAGGGATAGAATCACTAATCGAACTTCGCGATTCTGGAGACTCTGTTAAGCACCTTCGTTACGAGTAGATTTTTTACCCAGTGAATTTTCTGGAAATTGTAGGGTTAGCAATATTGCTAGCCCTATAATAAAAAATAAACCTAATGCTAAAGAACTATTGCGCATACTGCCAGTAAGGTATTCTATCAATCCGTAAGAGAATGTACCTACTACAATAGAAATATTAAAGGTAACGTCATAAAAGCTAAAAAACGAAGCAAAATCTGCCGTATTACTAGGTATCAACTTAGAATAGGTTGCACGCGATAAGGCTTGAATGCCCCCCATCACTAGCCCTACAAAAAAGGCTAGTATAAAAAACTCAATCTTACTAGTAACTAAAAATGCTGCGATACAAATTAGTATCCAAACAAGCAGCATGCTGCTAATAGAGAGTTTATTCCCTTTAAATAAAGAAAGCTTTGCAAACGAGTACGAACCAACAATAGCCACCACATTTATAATAAGGATTGTCATTATTAGTTCGCCACTTTCTAATTTCAACACCTTACTACCAAACTGTGCAGCCATATACATTACAGTTTGCACACCTGTATTATAAAAGAAAAATGATAGGAGAAACTTTTTAGTAACGGGCAAAGACTTTAATAATAACCAAACATTTTGAATTTCTTTATAGCCGTTCATTAACATATTAGGCTTGGATGATACATCCATAACATCAGCAGGCATTCTCTTAAAGGTTATTTGCGCAAAACCTAGCCACCACAAGCCAACTAGCACGAAAGATATTTTGGCAGCCATTCCTCCAGGAGCTACTCCAAATAACTCAGGCTTTTGAATGAGTACCAAACAAAAAATCAACAGTATAACACTACCAGCATACCCATAAGAAAAACCTTTGGCACTTACCTCATCAATTTTATCTATAGATGCAATTTGAGGCAAATAGGAGTTATAAAAAACTAGGCTACCTGAAAACGAGATGCTAGCGATTACAGCTAAAATAATCCCGTACTCAATATTGGATCCATTAAAAAAATATAGCCCCATACAAGCAAAACTGCCCACGAACACAAATATTTTCATAAAGAACAATCGCTTACCACTATAATCGGCAATACCAGTAAGCAGTGGCAACATTAGAGCCACTACTAAAAACGAGAAGGATAGTGCATAGGAATAGAGCACTGTGTTAATAACTTCTATGTTAAAGAAAGTTACGAGATCACTATTATCTGTACGAGTAACACTTTCGTAGTACACAGGAAAAATGGATGAAATAATAACAAGTGAATAAACAGAGTTTGCCCAATCGTACATACTCCATGCTCTAATTACTTTTTTATCATTAATCATACGCTGTGAATCTATCTATAAATACAGTGCAAACAGTAAAAAAAAAGGTCTTTCTAAAAAGAAAGACCTTTGATTTATTAAATACTATTTGCTTTATAATTCAGCTATTTGCCTTACATAGAACATAACTTTTAAAGCATTCGCTTTTCTTAATTTAAGTTCTACATCAGAAATCAATCCCATTTTCACTTCTTCATCTGCTTTAAAAGCAATGGTAATTTGATCTCTTTCGTTCTCAGAAAGCTTATCCTTTTCTTTCGAAACCCATAAGGTAATATCCTTTACTTCAATAAAGACATCATTTGTTTGAATCTTAGCCTCATCACCATATAATACAGTGTTTTTAGGCTCACCCAAATAAAGATAACTTACCAAAGACTTACGTTGCAGTTTCCTAAGTTCAGTTGCATCTGGCATTTTTTGTTTCACATTAATAGTATTCTCTCTCATTACGGTAGTTACCATAAAAAAGAATAATAACATGAAAATAATATCAGGTAGCGCTGCAGTAGGAATTTCCTGACTTGTTTTCGATTTTTTCGTAAATTTTGCCATTTCTTTTCTTACTTATTAGGTTCTGCAATAGATATTGCCATAGGAATACCTTCTCTCGCTTTCGTATAAATCGCTTTGTTTTCAGGGTTACCCAAATCCGAAGCAATTTCTCTCCAACGTGTATTTGTTACTCCTGCTCGCTCTGCATAAATATCATAATACGCTCCTTGAGCTTCGTTATAAACTGCAATAAACATTTTATAACTCGTACCACGGTTAGCTTTAAGCGAAACAATTGCTTTATCAGGGCTTTCGGATAAATCTGGATTAGCACCACGATTAAGAACATGTGCCTTAATCATTTCTCTAATCTTTTTTGGATCATCCAAACCCTCATTTTCAACCATTAATTTATCCGATGAGTTAATTAATATTTTAAAAATATTCCTTTCCTTAAACTTAATCTCAATATCTTCGATGTCGTCTGGATTAGGAGGTAATTTTAAAGTTAACCCTTTATCGTTGGCAATTGTGGTTGTTACCAAGAAGAATATCAGCAATAAGAAAGCGATATCCGCCA
>CAZDQR010000131.1:5306-8426 GCA_964507315.1 uncultured Roseivirgaceae bacterium | reverse complement strand
GAATATTGAACACTCTAAATTAGTATGTGCCTAAATGACTATCTCTATAATTTTATTTGTTTAGTAATATTTAGTTTAATTGAACCATCCGTTTTTATAAAAATACCTTAATGAAATTAAAGAAACGCCTACCATTGATATAAGGCTAATATGATAACCATAGGTTAATTTTAATCCAGGCATATTTACAAAATTCATCCCATATATACCGGCAATTAAGGTTAAAGGCACAAAAATGGCCTGTACAATAGTTAATATATTTAGGCGTTTATTTGATTTGCTTTGTAATATCAAATGGTAATGATCGTTTATTGAATCTAGTCTATTTTCCAATTGATTAAGTGAAGCCTTTAATAATGATAGATTTTTAAGTAAGTAATCAAACGACTTCAAGTAGGGGCTTTCTTTTTCCAACATTTCTTTGGTAGGTGGAAAGCTAAGGGTATAATCAAGTTTATCTAAGGAATGCAAAAATGTAGTTGCCTGTAGCTTTGCATTCCAAATATCTTCGGGTGTAATCGTAGTTTTATTTCCATCTAATTCTCTAGCCATTACTTCCACATCTTCTCGATAGCCCAATAATAGCTTCCCGTATTTGGAAAGAAATTCAAAAATGAAGAAGTATAGCAAAAGGTTCATATTAATATTTTGCTTTTGTTCTTCGGTAAAAGAATTAAATGATTTGGCTACATTCGAAAACAAACTTTCACTCCCTGAATGAATACCAATGAGGCAGTTATTATGAATCACAATTCCTGCATATTGGGATTCTTTTATTATGGATGAAAAATAGGTTAATTCACCATATAAGGTTTCTCCATAATATTCAAACCGAATATTATCAGAAGGAGCAAAAGTTTTTTGTACTACTTCAGCTGATACTCCTAGTTTTTCCAACTCAGTGGAGGCCTTTAATCTATCATCAACCAGTATATCGACAATATAAATGGAGGAAATATTTTGTTTAGAGCTAGCAAAGAGGTCATAGTCCACTTCTTGAAATCCTAAACTGCTTACTTCAAAAACTTTAATTTTCATACTCACTAATAGGTTTATTCACTCAAGTTAATTAACCTTTTCCACTTTTTTATAATTTTTATCTGATAAGCATAATCAGAAACATTAACTTCTTCATTTTGGCCTGCTTTAGACCGTTGCCAGTTCATAATAAAAATAAACTTCCAATCTTTAGAAGCTTTATAACTTAAGCCTACTCCAGCTCTACCTTTGTTTTGAAAGAGCTCTTCTACTTTACCAGACAAGGGTAAAAAGGCTTCTCCATAAAAAGGTATCGCCCATTTATCTCTAAGACGAATAGATCCAGAAAGCTTATAGCGTAGTCTAAACTCGAAATCAGCATTCCAGGTATCAGTTAAGTACGACCAACGCTCCTCCAGTTTAAGGGTGTTTTTAAAATTGATTCTTTTAAATTTAGGCCCTTTAAATTGAACTCCTTGCCATGGCCTTACTTCAAATTGATCTATTGTGCCCGTATTAAATATGTAAAAAACGCCAACACCTCCTTGTAGTTCCCAGTTTTTTCCTAGATGATATCTAACAGAAGGGCGTAGATATATTCTGCTCCAGCTTTTTTCTCCTAGTATGGTTCTATAACCTGTATCGCCATAATACTCCAGCTTATCAGTTCTAAAATAATGAGGGTAAAAATCAATCCAAATTTGTTGGTTAATAACTGAATTCTCGGTGGCGGTTGTATTTTGGGCATAAGTTAGCGTACTAATTATCATGCCAAAAAACATAAGCCAAAATGACTTATGTTTTTTGTGATTGAACCCTATTTTACACCTGTCCAAATTCATAATCTTAGATAACTAAAAAACACTAAAATTTAAGGTTTTAGTCGTTTGATGTTTTAGGAATAAAAATAGCACTTAGTGCTAGAAAATTACTCTTATACCTTTGTTTAACACCGTAATCCATCGAGTATTTTAAGCGCATTTGAAGCTTGCCTTCCAAAGGCCAAACGCTGGCACCAAAACTTAATGTACTCGTTTGATCCCTTGCTTCTAGTCGCGTACCTCTCCACCAAACATCGTTTCCTTTGTCATCTCCTACTTGCCAATTATGTCCATTTAAAATTTCAATATCTAACCAAGAAGTAAGGTATTGGCTGATGCCATATTCAATGGTAAGCCTATTGCCTGCACGTACATCAGAATCTTTTACTACTCCGTTCATTTCAAACGTAGGCATTACAAGTACAGCCGTTGCTTTTTCCATAAAATAGAAATAGGTGGGTAATTGAAATTGATGTGTCCAATAACCTCTGCCCACATTATCGGTAGCGCCAGTTTCGTATTTGCCTGTTGGGGCATAAAAGGTATAGTAAAAAGAGAGGTCAACTTTATCTTTAAACGACCAGCCTAGGCCTAAAGGCATTATGGCAAGATCTCCGAAACCGCCCACATTTCCTGTAGAGGTAACTGTACGGTCTGTTTCATCTACATGAATATTCATCCGGAAATTAGAACCTAAAAAAGCTGGAGCTACAGAAGCCATATAGCGCCCACCTGCAATTTTTAAATCAGAGGCATAAAATAGCACAGGCACATTAACATAGCCTGAAACCTGTGGGCTTAGATCTAAGTTAATGTTGAGGTTAGGTAAATTAATATCCGATACTTCATCGCCAAACTGATCGTAATAAGCATTACTATTATTCCAATAATTATAATCGATAAAAATTAGGCCTGGTGTATCAAGTGTGGCTAAATCTCTAAGATTTAATAATCCTGGTTGATAAGCACCTGCTTGGTAAGCACTAACATGAGGCGTTTGAGAGTTTGCTACAAAAGCACTTAATAGGAAAACGAAAAGTAGATATTTCTTCATAATTATAAGGAACTAAGCTTATTTAGGCAACATCAACTGAATTTGGAAACGGGTACTAAAGCCACCGTAATTATCTGGTCGAACTGCATTATAAAATGCTTGTGCCTGTAAATTGAAAGGAATTTTACCGATTTTGATAATTTTTCCACCACCACCACCAAAAGGAATTACCCAAGTATTACCTTCGATAGCTTCCCAGTTAGCTGTAATTATTGGAGCCGATGAAATATACCATCCTTTAGGGAAATTCATATTGACGAAATATTG
>CAZDQR010000131.1:0-5206 GCA_964507315.1 uncultured Roseivirgaceae bacterium | reverse complement strand
AGCACAGGCTGTATGTTTAATACATTGGAGGTTCTATCTCCGTTTGGCCCGTTACCAAAGGTTGTATTATTTTGAAACGGAAAGCTCATCATGTTCGCTAATGGATTTTGCGACATTTTAGCTAGTTCTTCTGCTGTTTTTTCTTGGGCGTAACTAAATAGCACTCCGCCCATAATTAGGAAGGACAATAAAAGAGTCTTTTTCATTTGTTTTAAATTTTTGTTGAGTAATAAAATTGGTTATCAAGGGATTATAAGGAGAGCCATCAATTGATGACCCTCCATTATATTACTAACACTCAATAAATCTTAGCATTTCCATTATAAAATAACTCATGTTTGAGACAGTTTAACCTGACTAGCTCACATGGATTATCCTTTTTTATATAAGTAATATTTACCTGGAATAGCTATTTAACTAATTTCAATTCTGGGCGAACCCAAGAACCATTTAAATACTCCTCTGCAGGAAGATACATGCGAAGAATAAAAGTCCAATCTTTAAAAGTTTCCATGTAGTTATCTTGAGAGGCATCTCCACCAAAGTGAATAATTGCTGAACCATCTTTTTCTGTTTTAACAAACTGAGAATTGATGTTGTACGTTTCTGTTACCGCGAAACCAGTTTTATCATATACTGTAATAGACCAAAATGCTTTAGCAGGAATGTCTTTTAAAGTAAGTGTTTGAGCTTCGTCTGTGGTAGGGTAGTAATCTACATAAGCCGCTTGGTCTTTAGTAAATCCGCCCCAGCCTACTGCTGTTCCACAGTTATGTTCTTTTAAAGAAGGTCCGCCTTTTTTACCAAAATAAGTATCTGGGCTAATTTTTTCATCCTTAGCAATCCCTTGATATTTCGTTCTAATGGCTTCTAAACTTTCCATATCCCATTGGTGAGAAGCTACGTAAGTTCCATTTTTCTCTTGTTTAATCTCCAATGTTTCTTGGGCCTTATTAACTAAAGCTACATCGGCAGCATCTGTAACATTTGCTTGCGTACGCACTACAGCGATGGCATATGGAGTTCCAACATTTTCTTCTGTTAGCGTGTATTCTCCTGGCTCAGTATAGGCAAATGGGTTGAAATGCTCTTCTGAAATCACCCACATAGATTGGTAACGATCACCAATATCTTTCATTATAAGCGTTGCAGGAGTAGAAAGGTCCAGCACAATCCAAGAATACATGGTATCGTAATTTTTACGCATGATGTCTCTATCTTTTGGATTTGCAGCTTTTTTATTATGCATCCAAGCACCTACACCATTGGTTCCTGTTGCTGCTGCAATTTTTTTAACGTAAGACTGAATAATTGTTTGTGTCTCAGCTAATCCGTAGTTTTCATCAGTAACCGTAGTAATTTTTGCTGATGCTTCTTCAGTAGCTGTTTCTTTTGTTTCGCCACAAGCAGTTGCCATTAATGCTATAGCAGAGAATAATAATATTTTTTTCATAATTTTTAATCAAAATAAAAAGCAGCTACCCGTAAATTAGGAGTAGCTGCTTCTTAATAGTTTTTATTTTACTAATTCAATTTCACTCGTTCTCCAAGTCTTATCCAAGAACGATTTTTCTGGGCCATACATCCTTAGAATAACGAACCAGCTTTTTCCAGGAATAGTTTGTAACCAGTTTTTTTCAAACCCTTTAGGAGCCTCTGGTGCAAAATACACATCGTAAGACCCATCTTCGTTTTTCTTGAAACCTTCACTCTGACTGCCAACCGTTGGGAAAGGCTGATCGGTTTGAAGTTGAGAACGAGTTTGAGTATCATATAAGGTTAATGCCCAAAAATCTTTAGCAGGAGGATTTGCAGGAACATGGATTTTGTAGGTTTTAGAACCATCTAAAATTTCATGTTTAGAATCCTTAAATGCGATGCAATAATCAGATCCTTTGCCTTCGTGTGGCGTTGCCATAGCCGGTGTTACAGCTGTGTAGGTGTAATGGAACCACGCTCTGGCATCTGTATTAAAAGCGCCATCGTAATTATACCATACATTTTTATCTGGGTAAGCCATTGTCCACTCCGTTGGTACATCTTTGTAGAAATAAACCATTTTTAAGTCACCTCTTGGGTACCAGTTATTGGCTCTTGCTGCTGCATTACCAATAGCAACGGCATCAGTCAAAATTTTCTTCATTCTTGCATCTGGTGCAAATTCTTTTCCTTTTTTAATACCAATAGAAGCAAATAAACCTTTGGTTTCAGCATCTAGCATTTCATCCGATTCGTATTGAATAAGATGATCTAAGTGCACATAAAAATCAAAATCGTTCGGGTGAATAGTATTGAAGTATTTACCTGACATGCTTACATATTCGGTTGGTCTTGGGTTGTCTTTTTCAGACAATGGGTAAACGGCTAAATGATCTTTTACATTTTTAACCGCTGGTGCAATACCATTTTTGATATTGCCCCTCATAAATAACCAAACGCCATATGTTCTTGGTCGAACAATGTAATAGCCATCAGGGATATCACCTTCGTAACCTGGAGGTAACACAAGGTATTTACCACCTTTGCCTTTGTCTGGCCCTGTTAAGCCTGCATCACCAACATAACGAAACCATGCATCGTCAAAAGCACCTAACATCATAGGAGGAACTTCTACTACAATTGGCCCTAGCTCTTTGGTATCAATATGTGGCATAATGTAAAGAGTAGAAGTATTGGCTGTTAAAAACAGTGCTTTTGAATCCATTAGATTATCAAAAATGGCTACTTTACCTACTTCATTTACTCCTAATACAGCAGGGCCTCTTCTTAGCTCTTGTAAGGATGCTCCAGGTATTCCTTTTAAGAATGCATCCACTCCACGTGCTTTATCTAAAAAGGCCTGAGTAGTTTCAGCAGTTTCTTTGGTGGGTACGCCATCAAAAAAGTTGAGTGTGCCAATAGACGTTTCTACTATATCTGGTGTGGTAATATTCACGGGGATTTCCGTGGTGTTTTTATACGTTGGGATTTCCACTTTAGCAGTGGGAGTTTGGGCTTTTTCTCCTTCTTTTTTCTCGCCTTCGGAACAGCTAGCTATGCTGCCTGCTATAAAGAGGGCAAGTACTATTTGTATCCCGTTTCTAAATTTTTTGTTCATTGTGTTATTGTTTTATTAATTAGATAATCTTCTAATTTAATAGTAAAAATTTAATTTTGTTAATTTCACCCCATTTTTACAAGGAGTAAATACCAACCTGCAATTTAGTTTAATTGTGCATCAGGATTGATTAAACTAAGGTAACTTACCGTAAACCCAAGAGTATTTAATTGCAAAGTTTAAACCAACATGCTTACCTTTGGAAAAATCAATTAAAATTATGCGACCATTAATTCTTATTTTTTCGTTTTTCTTTTTTTCGTTTACAGTAAGTGCGCAGTTTGCCACTCGTAAAGTTTCTAAAAAAGAACAGGCTTATACCGATAGTTTAAAAACGGTTGAGTACGATTATTTTTTCCCATTTATGGGCCAAAAAACGTATAAGGCAGGGTTTGATATTCCTTACCCAGTAGGAGCAATGGTTAATTATATCCAAATGGATCAGGGTATTTTAATTGATAATTTTCAATTGGGCCTAGAAACAAATAATATTGATGTGCCACTTACGCCCGTTGAAGGACTTATTGGTTTTGGAGATAATTCAAACAAATCCTACGCTGTAAATTTTAGACCAGATGTATGGGTGTTCCCTTTTCTGAATGTATACGGTTTATTTGGAGTGGGCAGATCAGAAACTACTGTTAACACAATTTTGTTGCCTGGGACTCCTGCAGAGGTGGATTTTACATCTGTAGTAGAACAAGGGATTACAACAACCGGTGTTGGTTTAATGGGAGCCTTTGGTGTTGGCCCGGTATGGTTAAGCTTTGATGGCAACTGGACTTGGAACAAACCTGAATTGTTAGATAAAGCTGTGTTAGTTGGTGTTTTTGGTGTTCGCGTAGGGCACACGTTTGTATTTGACCAGCACCCAGAGCGAAATATTGCAATTTGGGGTGGAGCAATGCGTGTTAGAATGTCTTCAGAAACTGTTGGGCAAATTGCATTAATTGATGCTATACCTGCAGAAACATGGGATAAGAGAGACCAAATTGTTTCTGATTATAATGATTGGTATGGAGGCTTAGGTCCAATAGAAAAAGCGGCAGTTGATAAAACAGCCATACCTGGAATCATTGAGAGGTTGGATGCAACTGATGGTTCTGCCATTATTAAATATGGAATGGATAAGCAAGTTCTGCAAGAATGGAATGGCATTTTTGGTGCACAGTTTCAGTATAATAAACGTTGGATGCTACGTACCGAATGGGGTTTGATTGGAGACCGTAAATCAGGGTTGATTTCGCTGAATTATAGATTCTTATTATAACGATACTCGTCATACTCTGAATTTACTTTTCGGAAATATCAGGGTATCCCATGTACTCGTAAACCTTGTTGCAACTGCCCATTGGCTACGGGCATAGATTGTTTTGCTAGCAACCACCAAGTCATCGGAATAAAAACTAATAACAGGATGGTCGTAAAAGACCCCATACATAAAGAACATTTTTAGTTTATATCTTCTTTTTTTCCCTTACCAATTGGGATGCTGAGATATGCATAAAGGCTGCTGTTTTTGGAGTTATAATAATTGTTTTTAAAGCTATTAGTTAGCCCATAAAAATATTTAACTCCAATGTTCATTCCTGTCCCTTTACGTAATTTATACCCCATGCCTCCAATAACAGCTAATTCAAGTCGATTAAAAAGATCGCTATTATTAGTTTTAATATTTAGTTCTTTTCCGTTTTTTTCATAATCAAATATTAAATAGGCTTTAGTTCTAAGTGCAACCTGTGGCCCGAGGTGAACAAAGAAATGATTTTTAAAACGGTATTTAAGAGCTACGGGAACATGGAAATAGGAAATTTTTTGTTCGTAATTACCCGAGTCTATATAAATAGTTGCAGGGTCTAGAATAAGAACATCACTTTCTCTTAGTTTATTAAGTCCTACATTAGATTTCACCAACACGCCCGTATTTAAAAACAATTGATTTTTTAGTTTAAAATCGAAATAAAACCCAAGGTTAAGAGCAGTTGAAGGAGTGCCACTTTCGAATTCTGACATTTTTGCATAGTTGTACCCTATATCTAAACCAAACTCAATTTTATCAGAATTAAGCTTATCTCCTAAAAGGAGCGTTATTAATACTTGAGACTTACC
>CAZDQR010000130.1:0-8481 GCA_964507315.1 uncultured Roseivirgaceae bacterium | reverse complement strand
CTCACCAAATGAAGTTGGCTCTCGGCATAGGAGCATTCTTTTTAATTGGAGGAATCGCAAACGTATTTATGTTGCCTGCTCCTACTTGGTTCATCGCAGTAGATTTAGTTGGTGCTTACATTCCAATGGGTTGGTTAGGAGGTAAACTTATAGCTCAAGAATAAAGAGCCTTAAAAGGTCAGAACAAGACCAATAATATGGCCATTCTGATTTAGTTCAAAATCTGACCCAATTGGCATTTTTTATATCCTGAAATTCACCAACACATTACAGCCACCATACATAGGGAAAAGCTATTTGAAGGTGGCAAGAGGAGTTGGTTACAACATTTAACCCTTTATGAAAGGGCTTGTGCAATTACGTTAGATATATGCGCTAGTCTTATGGGAGATTCACCGATATTTTGAAGAGAAAATTCGGAGTATGACGAGTTTTGTTTTAGGGTGTGTAAATACATACATAAACAGCGGATTCGTGTAATCGCAAGTTTGGCTTAGTATTGCATTGTAGTATTATTCTTTCACCTTTTTTGCTCAATTCGTCATTTTCTGGTGTAAGACCAGACAATCTCGTCCGTTACCAACGGACAAAACCAGAGATTATACTTGTACTAGATCTCTACTCTTCTATATTTTTAATAAACTGGTAGTAGAAAGCTAGTGTATTTCTATAATCTTCAAATCTAAGGTGCTCGTTTACAGAGTGCGGCCCATCTTGCCCAGGGGCAAAACTCATGGGTGAAAAACGGTAGAAATAATCAGCTACCTCAGAGTAGTGCTTGGTATCTGTGCCACCCGGAGTTAACCCTGGTGCCACCACTGCACCTGGCATTACCTGTGCAATTGTTTTCATCATTGTCTTAAACACTTTCGTATCAGAGCTAGAGACTTCGGATGGATGCATAGCCACGACAATTTCTACTTTTACACGCTCGTTATTAATCGCTTTGATTACATGTTCTTTTACACTTTCTGGTGTTTCACCAGGCAGTATTCTAAAATTCACTTTTGCCACTGCCTTTGTAGGTAGTACATTGTCTTTAACACCAGCATTTATTATGGTTGGTGCAATAGTGGTATGGTTGTTTAAGCCTTTCAAAATAAGACCTCCAAAAATCCATTTATTGGCAAACACCATTTTAGATATAAATGGCAATTCAGGGCCAATAAACTCAATGAGTTCATCGGAAGCTTGAATTGGTTTATACTCAAACTGCTGATTTTCTAAGTCATGAATAGCTGTTGCCAAGGTGCCAATGGCATTTTCTCGCGTAGGCATAGAAGAATGTCCTCCATTTGTTGTAACCGCTAATTCAAGTGTTAAAAAACCTTTTTCAGCCGTGGCAATTAACGCAACAGGATCATCAATTCCTGGAATCATTCCATTTAATACGAACCCTCCTTCATCTAACACAAACTCAGCATGAACTCCGCGGTCTTTTAATGCTTTTGCAAGATGAGCAGCTCCTTGAGGCCCTCCTACTTCTTCATCATGCCCAAAAGCTAAATAAATAGTACATTTTGGCTGAAAGCCCTCTTTCAATAATTGTTCAACCGACTCCATTAGTGCAATCAAATTTCCCTTATCATCCATGGAGCCTCTGCCCCAAATAGCATCTTCCAAAATATCTCCAGAAAAGGGATCCGCCTTCCAATCATTTTTAGTTGGCTCATCAATAGGCACCACATCTATATGAGCCATTAACACCATAGAAGAGGCTTTTGAATCACTTCCTTGCCAAGTATATAATAACGAATACTTGTTAATAATTTCGCGCTTTAAAAGAGAATCTGTAAGAGGGTAAGTTGTTGCTAAAAAAGTGTGAAATGCTAAAAATGGCCCACCTTCAAACTCTTCTATGTTTTCGTTAGAAATGGTTTTAATACGAACCGATTGCTGCATATGTTCAATAGCAGAATCACTCATTTTAAAGGTTTCAACAGAAGTTGATGGTACCTGTTTTGAGTTGAAAGCAAATGTATTGAATAGTAATACAACTATAAATAACACCAGCAAAATTCCGAGGACAGCAAAGATCTTTTTCATGTGTAAATATTAATTAAAAAATAGGCTAATAATTACTTATCTAAGCCTCTATAATGGTAGTTAATCTACTTGAAAAATCCTAGAAATCTAGGTTAAAGACAATTAATTTCCTATCAACACAAATGGAGCCCAGTAATAAGATTGTGCGTATTTATTCTCTCCAATCATTTTGCGTTTTGCATTGGCCAGTGCTTTTGAATACTCTTGCCCATTGAGCATGTTCTTGTAAAAATCGATCATTAACTGACTAGTTGAGTTATCGGAAACACTCCAAAGTGAAACCACCATATTATTGGCTCCTGAATAAATAATTGCTCGGGTTAAGCCGATAATCCCCTCTCCTTTAGAGAGTTTGCCAAGGCCAGTTTCACAAGCTGAAAGTACCACTAAATCAGCATCAAATTTTAAATTATAAATATCGCCAATAAACAATCGTCCTTCAGAACCATCTTGAGTTGTGAGGCAAATTTGAGATTGCTCTGGATGTAATTCATCCACAATACCATGGGTGGCAAAATGTATAATGTTACTTTTAGCTACTTCGGGTGAACTTACTGCTGTTTTTGATGCATTCGCTTCTAAAAACACCTCTGTATTAGTTTGATGCTTATTAAAGAGCTCGCTAATCTCCTCTACTTCCTTTTTTGTGCCAGGTAAATAACCAAGGCCTAAACCACTAAAATCTACAGGGGCAAAAAGAGCAACCGAACCATTTACATTTCTTGTACCTTTTTTCTGCATTAAGCTGGCCGCATACAAATAGGATATATCATACTGCTGAATAAGATAGGAGTTAGGGTCTTCATCATCTATAATAATTGCTTCTAACGGAATGGTAGAAATTCGACCTGAGGGTATTACAATTAACTTATCCGTTCCATTTGGGATTTTACTTAAACCAAGCTGCTTAGACAGTTCATAACTAAGTGCTTTAGCCGTTTTATCTAACTTATAATACATCGCATTACGGTAGCCAATAATGTTTTTATTAAAATCATCCTCGAGGGCAAGGTCTTGTATTTTAAGCCCATTATTGGTTATGTAAAACACATAGAGCCTGTTATTTGTATAACCAATAAAGTAACTAACAAGGGTAGTGTGTTCTTCTAAATTAGCTTGTAGCTCTTGCAAGGTTGGTGTTTCAATATTGTACTTAAGTGCAAAATAATCTGGATAATCTTGCTCTAATTTTTCCTTAAAGCTGTTGTAGGTTTGGTTCCATTTTAAAAGCTCTGCCACAAGTGGATTACGCTCATTCGCATTAGTTGTTTTGCCTAATTTCTGCTCTAAGTATGCGATTTCTCCTTTAATCTCTTTTTCTTTTGCTAGCAAATCATCTGGGATACCGGCAAAACTTTGGGCATTGGCATCCGCGATGGCTTCGAGCAAAACAGCCGATTTGCTTTTATCGGCAAAATAGAAAGCCTTTTCTTTATAGGGCTTTCTTTTCCATTTTACTTCAGCCATTTGTAAACTCACTCGTATGGCGGCTTCATACACTTCAGAGGCAATATTGCCAAGGGCTATTTTATCAGCTTCATTGGTTCGAAACTGTCTTATTTTATCAATAATATTATCTGCTAAAACCAATAATTTATAAGACTGCTCTAAGTCTAAAATCTTAAGAGAGTATTGCGAATGATATGCTTCATATGCTAATGCTTTTCGTAAAATTGAACCCAAGTAAATATCTGCATTCAAATAACCTTGTGTAGGTGGGATTTTATATAATATCAAAGGGTTGAAATTATTGATATTTGCGAGAATGGCCTTTTGATAGCTATTAATAGCAAATTCATATTTTTCTTTGCCTCCCAATCTTTTGGCATCTTCAAAATAGGCGTCTCCTAATAAGTTATAGGTAGTTGCAATTTCCGGATGCTTGTGCCCATAATTACTTTTATAAATGGCTAAGGCCTTATTCGCATAATCTATGCAAAAGCGATAATCTTCCGTTGCAAAAAAAACGGTAGATAAGCTCGAGTACACAAAGGCTACAGCCGTTGAGTTTTTTCCATTTAATTCTAATCTAATATCAAGTGCACTGTTTAAGTTAGTAAGTGCTTCGTTATACTCTTTTTTAAACTTATACGCTAATCCTATATTTACATAAGACGTTGCAATTTTATCTTGTAAGTTCTCTTTTTTATAAATCGACTTTGCCCTTTCAAAATACGAAATCGCTAATTCAGGTTGAGACGATGTATAAACTAAACCGATATTGTTAAGAGAAGCCGCAACCTCAAGTGGTTCACCAAGTTTTTCCCTATTTTGCAGAGCTACTTGGTGGTACTGTAAAGCTTGTGAGCTCTTACCCATCGACCACAAAGCCACAGCAATATTATTATACGTTTCGCCTAGTGCTCTACTATCTTTATCATCCTTTAATTCTATGATATCTTTTGCTTTTTGAAAGTAATTCAGAGCCTTTTCTCCACTTCCTTTTTTTAGCCAAACTTGGCCTAATAAGTTTAAGTAGGCAGGCCTGGTTTCTTGCTTTTTCCCTTCTAATAAAAGAAGTGCCTTATTTTCATCACCGTTATTTAATGCGGTTTGAGCTTGCTCTAAAACCGATTGCGCATGGCTACTAAATGTTAAGCCAATAAGCAGCAAAAGTGGAATTACAAATTTGATTGATTGCATTTAGTTAAAATCTAAATTGGTAGCCTAAAATAAAAACAGAGTGTCTTGTAAGTCCATCAGGGTTAACCTCACGATCTGTTATCTTTCTGCCAAACGTAACCTTAACCGTATTATTAATATTAAAATTATAAGCCGCTCCTGCCAAAGCAGTTAATGCCATACCTGTGGTACCATCTAATTTTCGATATTCGCCCGTATTTCTATCTACTGTTTGATCTTTAGATATTCTAAATATGGGGAGTAACCCAATATTAAAACTGTACTTGGCAAATCTAAAATTACGTTCCACACGAAACATTATATCAGTGCCTCTTTTTAGCAAATTGGCATCATCGTAAGCTCGTACATAATCTTCACTCGGATAAATTGGTGGATCCAACCATTCTTTTGCCCACCAAGTATTATTATTGGCTGTTAATGCCATTTGAATACCTGTTGCAAATAACCATTTTGAAGAAATAAGTGAGGCGCCAGCCACAACATCAAAACTCCCCAAGCTGGTTTGATAGTACATAGGTAAAACTAACCCTTCAGAACCAGCCACCTTTTTTCCACTTGATTTAATAGCAGAATCGTTGGTTGGAATTTTTACGCCTACTGTAGCGCTTAAATCAAACGTTTCAGTATCTATAAGTCGTTGCGTTAAACTCAACGAAATATCGCCAAGTGCAGAAGTATTATCAAAATTACCCTTTACAGAATAATATGGTAATTTAATCTGGCCAGATAAGTTTTTAGTTATGCTAAACCCTGCATCTAAATTAATAACTGTAATTATAGGTGTAAGAGTAGACTTTCCACGGTAATAACTAAGTTCTATTGAACGCAATTTTAGTTTAATTTTTTTATTAAACACTTGGTCTGGTTTCATTGCACCCATAGTACAAAAACCAGCATCACTACAGCCCTGCCCATGTACACTGAGGTATAAAAAGCCTTGAAGAAGAACTAAAACAAGTAATTTTTTTACTAGCATCCGATATTAATTAAAAATGGCAGACCCCAACATAAACATTCCAATACCCATAACTAAGTAAAAGGCTAACAGCACAATCATAAGTATGCCCATAAACTTATAATGAGATTTTAAATTTTCAAATGCCTTTTCTTCACTTCCGTCATTATTATCATACAAAGCTGCTTTTATGTTAGTAGAAAACTTGTATAAATAATAAATAGGGAAAAAGTAGAGAGCTCCTATAAATAAGTAAGGAATACCAGTCGCAAATCCAAGGGAGTCAAAATCATTAGATCCAAAGGCATTCATTATAATACTCATTGAAAATCCAGCTATTATCATTATTGCCAGCAT
Organism: uncultured Roseivirgaceae bacterium; assembly: GCA_964507315.1. Taxonomy (GTDB): domain Bacteria; phylum Bacteroidota; class Bacteroidia; order Cytophagales; family Cyclobacteriaceae; genus JAKISE01. Next base: position 2,480 of record CAZDQR010000130.1, on the reverse strand, counting down.
CACAAACCCTACGATTGCTAAAAACCGGGTCCATTTACTAGTTTCGTTTAAGTAGGTTTTTGATAAGTTAGAAAGGCTCATTGAATACTATTTTGTAAGTGTCTAATTATTGTAATGGATAAAGATATCACTAATTATAGATTTTTCTTCATTGTTGGTTGGTCGATACAATTTGCTTGTCTGTCGATAATAGAATACTAATTAATACAATGGGCGTTTACCTTTCAAAAAACAACATCTATGAAGTATCAAAAAAATATTTTTCTAAAGTTATCAGCGTTGTCAATATCCATTTTAACAGTAATCCTACTGAGCCAATTAAGTTCCTGCAGCTCAATTGGTGGAACTGAAGTAAATGCTGAAGTCAGCCAAAACGCTGTTTTAAAAACATTTGGGTCTCAAATTGATTTAAATAATTTAGCCAATTACACCAACCAATCGATACCTGCATATATCAGAAAAGACAATACAAATAATAATTTTATTACAGACCCAGGCGCAACACTTGGCAGAATACTATTTTATGATAAACAGCTATCGGCAGATAATACAATTGCCTGCGCCAGCTGCCATCAACAATCTTTTGCTTTTAGCGATAATAATGCGGCAAGCATAGGAGTAAACGGAACCACCGATCGCCATGCCATGCGGCTTATAAATTCTCGATTTTCGGAGGAAGAAAAATTCTTTTGGGATGAACGAGCCTCCACCCTTGAAGAGCAAACGACTCAGCCAATTCAAAACCATGTTGAAATGGGATTTAGTGGGACTAATGGAGACTTCGGCATAAACGATTTAATCAGTAAACTTAGTGCTATTGATTATTACGAAGAATTATTTACTGCAGCCTTTGGCAATAGTGAAATTACCGAAGAAAAGATGCAAAACGCCATGGCCCAGTTTATAAGAAGCATTCAATCTTTTGATAGTAAATATGATGAGGGGAGATCTTCTGCAGGAAACAACAATGCTAATTTTTCCAACTTTACATCCACAGAGAATCAAGGGAAAGCGTTATTTATGGCACCTCCAAATTTTAACCAAAATGGTAGCCGTATTGGAGGCGGTGTAGGCTGTGCTGGTTGCCATAGAGCGCCCGAGTTTGATATCGATCCTAACAGTAGAAATAATGGAGTTGTCACCAGTTTTAATAGAGGCTTTGATTATGAAGTTACCAGAGCTCCTTCTTTAAGAGATATTATAAACCCTAATGGAATACTTAATGGCAACCTAATGCACAGTGCCAATTTTAGTAGCATTGATCAAGTATTATCGCATTATAATGAAATACCAACTGTTACCAACAACCTAGATAATCGACTTAGGCCAAGAGGGCGATTTCAACAATTAAACATAACTGAGCAAGAACGCATTTCGCTTATCGCCTTTATCGAAACCTTAACTGGCAACGATGTATATACAAATCAAAAATGGGCCGACCCATTTAACCAATAATAACTGGTTGGTCGATACAATCTGCTTGTCTGCCGAATACGATGAATTATTTAGATAACAGCCCGTTTCTTTACATAAACAAATTGATAACATAAATAAAATTCAAAATGAAAAATCTAAGTAAAATTTCAACAATGATTGTTCTTAGCCTTTTAATGGCTTTTGGTGCCAATGCACAGCCCAAATCAGGTGCTCCACAACAAAAGAAAATGATGCATCGTCAACAATCTATGCTTCCAGATTTAACCGAAGCCCAACAAAAGCAAATGAAGACAATTCGTTTAAACAGCATGAAAAAGATGCAGCCTTTAAAGAATAGTATGATGGAAAAGAAAGCTCATTTGAATACCTTATCCACAGCAGAAAAAGCAGACTTAAAAGCAATAAATAAGCAAATAGATGAAATTGCAAGTATCCAATCTTCCATGCAAAAAATAAAATCTGCAAGTAAGCAGGAAGTTAGAAATCTATTAACCGAAGACCAGCGCGTTATGTTCGATAGCAAAGCTAAAGGAATGAAAGGTTCTGGTAATTGTAAAGGAAAAGGGTCTCATACTAAAATGCAAAAAAATGGTTCTGGACCACAATGGAACAAAAAGTAAATTAACCGTTATTTAGCTTAACTTTGATTAAAGTGAAAAGCAAGAAAAAACTATTAACAACAATTGCCATCCATATATTAATATGGGTGGCTTTTGCTTTATTGCCACTGCTTTTTAAACCCAATGAAATTACATTTAATGCATCACAGCTTCAGGGCATTTATATAAATTTAGGCATCACAATACTTCTGTTCTACCTCTGTTACAGTTTAATAATTCCATTCTTCTTTTACAAAAAAAGGATTTTAATAACGCTGGCATTATTAATTTTTGCTTCCGCAATTGGTAGCTACATTCTTGGCTTAACAAGAAATAAAATGGCCGAAACTCGAATGCCAAGACAAAACATGGAGTTTAGAATGAAGCCCAAAATGCCTCCCAAACATCTTAAAAAAATGAGATCAAGAAGCCCATTATTCGATA
>CAZDQR010000129.1:0-8500 GCA_964507315.1 uncultured Roseivirgaceae bacterium | reverse complement strand
TTAAATAGGGAGTTCTTAAAGAGTTAAGGCATCTTTTAAATGTTATAAACATGCTTTTATCGATGCTATAGTATGAATGAAGAAAAAAAGTGTAATTATTCTTTTACAAGTATATTATCAAATCGGTGGGTGTTAAGGTTAGTTATTTATCAATATTACCTGTAATGGTAGTTACCTTTTTAGTTGGCATAGTGCCAAATACATGGTCCCAAAATGGAGAAGTAACTCCATATGCTTTAGTTTGATCTTTATAATGATGCACGGCATGATTTGCCCACCAAGAATTAAAAAATCCTTTGGGTGCTTTAAACATGTGCTGAACGTAATGCATTACTAAGTAACCTGCATAGCCCACTAAAAATCCTGGTAAAAACGCGAATACTTTAGCTCCTAAAAACAATTTAAACAAAAATAGCAAGCCAGTAGAAATGGTAATACTCATTACTGGAGGCATTGCTAGCCTTTCTTTATCTTTCGGGTACTCGTGATGCACACCGTGTAATGTGTACTGAAATTTTTCTCTCTTTTTTGTACTAGTGCCAATATGGAATAAGAAGCGGTGCATAACATACTCTACAAGAGTAAACGTCAACAAACCGATAAAGAAAAACAATCCTGTTTGAGTAGGGGTTAAAGTTTGCACAGAATATATACTATACACTAATAAAGAAATGGCGTATAGCACAAAAATGCTAATAGGAATAGCAATATGTGTGCGCGTTAATCTTTCGAGCAAAGGATTATTAAACAATTGTTTACGCCCTTTGTTTTTTGGTATTACTTGTACTGACATGTTAGCGGTTATTTGATGCAAAAGTAATAGGAATCGATTTATTTTAGAACAATTTTCTTAAATAATAGCTTTTGCACATTAATCCGGTTTTATTTAGAGGGTTGCCGATCGAGCACTTCTTGGTAAAAGGCCTCGTATTGTGGCACGATTTTATTAATGTCTAATTCATTTGCTCGAGCAAGAGCTGCCGCTTTAAACCTGCCTAAATTGTCATCGTGCAACACATAGAGGGCATTCTTGCTCATGCTTTCTACATCACCAATATCGCTTACAAATCCAGTTATACCATCAATGTTTAATTCTGGAATACCTCCAGCATTGGATGAAATAACGGGAACCTCGCAAGCCATGGCTTCGAGTGCAGCTAATCCAAAACTTTCTTTTTCTGAAGGCATTAAAAATAAATCGGCCACAGAAAGCACTTCTTCTACTACATCTAGTTTGCCTAAAAAACGAACATCGTCATTTACACATAACTCACGACACTTATTTTCCATATTTATTCGCTCAGGCCCATCTCCAACTAATAAAAGTTTAGCTGGGGTTTTATCTACTATGTTTTTAAAAATATGTAGTACGTCATCCACACGCTTAACTTGTCTAAAATTAGAAGTATGCACAATTAGCTTTTCTCCATTGGGGCAAATGGCTTTTTTAAAATGATCTTTTTTGTGTCTTTTAAACCTTTCTAAATCAATAAAATTCGGAATTACCTTAATATCATTGGTAATTTTAAAATGATTGAGAGTATCCTGTTTTAAATCTTCTGATACAGAAGTAACTCCATCAGATTTGTTTATCGAAAAGGCTACCACTGGTTCGTATGAAGGATCTTTACCTACCAACGTAATGTCCGTTCCATGTAGTGTAGTTATAAAAGGGAGGTTAATGCCTTCTTCGGCCAAAATTTGCTTGGCTTGGTACGCAGCAGATGCGTGCGGAATGGCATAATGCACGTGCAATAAATCTAGTTTTGCAAACTTGGCAATATCTACCATTTTGCTCGCTAGTGCCATTTCGTAAGGCGGGTATTTAAACAGTGGATAGGAATTAAAACTTACTTCGTGGTAAAAAATATTTTGACTGAAAAAATCCAATCGCATAGGTTGAGAATAAGTAATAAAGTGAACTTCGTGTCCTTTTTTACCTAAAGCTTTTCCTAGCTCAGTGGCAACTACACCACTACCTCCAAAAGTTGGATAACAAACAATTCCTATTTTCATGTGTTTATGTCAATTATTATAATCTATGGCCTCATAAAGCAAGCCTTGGATTCTTGTTCTGATATTTAATCTAATTAATTTAAAATTTTCAGGATCTGGATATACTCGGTTTGATAAAAATATAAAAATTAATTGATGTTCTGGGTCTGCCCAGGCTGCCGTTCCTGTAAAACCTGTATGTCCAAAAGTTTGCTGCGAGGCCAAATCGGTTGTAGGCCCATTTGGCCCTCTACTAGGCTTATCCCATCCTAATCCTCTTCGGTTTCCAACATACTGTCGTTTGGTAAAGTTCAATATTGTTTCTGGATATAAAAAAGTTGTTCCACCATAGCTGCCTAATTGCATTTGCATTTGCATAAGCTTGGCTAAATCTAGCGCTGTGCTAAATAAGCCTGCATGGCCAGATACGCCTCCAATAAGTGCCGCATTTTGGTCATTTACAAAACCTGTGAGTTCGCCTATTCTAAACTTACCATTGCCTTCGGTTGGCACAATGTCGTCTGAAGGAAACTTGCATAAGGGCTTAAATGTTGTTCTGCTCATGCCTAGTGGAGCGTATAAATTCTGATCTAAGAATTCATCTAATGGTTGATTTACAAGGCGCTCTACTAATGTTTTTAAGATAATAAATCCAATATCGCTATAGCGATAACCATAGGGTTGCTCGTTTTTTGGCTTTCGCAAGCGTTTAGAGTGGATGGACCAGCTTAAAAGTGAATCTTTGAGGTAAGGAGCAATGTAAGTGCCTTTGCCAATTTGAAAGGCATCGTTCGTTTTTTTATGAGTGAGTGCACCAAAGGAATCGTGTTTGGGTAGCACTTGTTTCCAAAATGGAATATAAGGATAAAGCCCTGCTTGGTGCGCCATAATTTCGCGCACAGGAATAAATTCTTTATCTGTTCCCCACATTTCGGGTAGATAGTGGGCAATGGGTCTGTCTAAATCTAATAAACCTCGCTCAACTAAAAACATAATGGCTTGGGTAGTAGCCATAACCTTAGTGAGCGATGCCAAATCGTATAAGTTTTTATCCTCAATGGCGGCAACATTGGTATATGTTTTATACCCGAAATTTTGATAATAACAAACAATGCCATTTTTTGCAGCCAAAAGCTGGGTGCCAGGCATGGCTTGCTCTCTTAATCCTTCTTCAACAACGCCACTGATTTTTGCGAGCACTTCTGAGTCTAGATAAGCAATGGCAGGAGGTGCAAATTGTAAGCGGCCTAAGGGCAAGGTAGAAACGGACGTAGGCGCATACGAGACAGTGCTTTTATTTGCCACAAAACCAAGTGCACCATATATTAATTGTGGGGCAAGTGCCTCTGTTACTCCATTTAATTGTGGCACATGTATTTGTGTTATTTTCGGGCTTAATTTAGTTGGTATAGGCTTGCTCGAAAACCATACTAAAACAACCTTTGTTTTGGTAGCCATACTATTTAGGTTTTGCAGTTGCTGATTGGTTAGAGTAGTTGCTGGCACCATTAGGTAATCGTAATTAGCAAGTCGTTTAAGGTTATAAGGCGTATCAAAATCTAATGCATTGGGGTAGTGGGCATGATTTACGTAAAAGTCTAAATGTCTTCGAAAGGCATTAAAAGGGTAGTTGCCAAGTGTGGTGGTGCAAAAAGTAGCGTTATCTAATAATTTAATTGGTAGCTTACCAGGGTTGTTCAACAACGAAAAGGCTCTGCTGTACAAATCCCATGCCCACCTGGTGTAATCGTTATAATTGGGTTCAATTATTGTTGAATTTTTCTTGAGATCATACTTTTTTTCTAAAGCAGATTGCGCTAATTTTTGTATTCTTTTCTTTGTTTTTTTAGATATTTTTTTGCCTCCTCCTAAAGCTTCTTCTGCAGATGAGTTTGTGCTTAACCACCAAATTTGATCGTAGATGCCTAAGGAAAGATCAAGGCTGTCTTTATTAAAATGAGGTTTTAAAATAATAGCACGATTGCCTTTCAATGTAATGCCATAAAAAATAACAGTACTTATAGGTTTTACATCGATAATAAAATCTGCACTATATAATTCGTTTGCAAACTGTATCGATTCTGGTGATTGCTCTTTGCGTACTTGATAAGAAGGGAATGGAATGGTCTCAGATTGCGAATCGGCTATACCACCATACATATTTAGCACGCTGTAAGTAGAGCGTGAATTGGCCATTTTATTCGAAACATTGGAGTTATGAGTGATTAATCCACCCTTAGAGGAGACAGTATCTGTACTCCAAATTAATTGATCTAGTTGTTGACTAAAGCTAAGTTTGGCTATTTGCACACTAGCCCATTTAGCAGCTTGCCTAGTAGGAGCAGTTTGATAGGCATACAACGAATTGGATTGTAAACTGAAAAAAAATAGAAAAAAAGCTATAAAAATTGCTCGCATAAAAATTGACTGTCGAATAAAACAAAATAAACCTTTAAATTTGTATTAATGATGTAATTATCAGTTATCATTTTAAAAGTCAAACTCAAAGCAATGAAAATTCCTTCGTTAATTAGAATCCCTAACCACCAGCGTTTTTATATCAAACCTAGGTATTACGATCCAATAAAGGAGGAAGTAGAGAATAGGGAGCGGCTAATAATTGCAGAAATTGAGTCAGAAAAAAAGAAAGGAACTTATGTGCCCGGTACTCGAATAGCCACTGCATTTGATAGAAGTATGCAAAAGAAGGATAATAGCAGTATTATTCGATTTTTGTTTGTGATCCTGCTTTTTGGAGGCACTATGGGCTATATGTATTTTGGCAATATTGCCATTTATGCGGTATGCGGTATTGGTGTATTGGCTGTTATTTTTTCTAGATTAAAGCGATCTTAAGGGTTATATGAGTAGTGTTATTCAATTATTGCCCGATGCAATTGCGAATCAAATTGCTGCTGGGGAAGTAGTGCAAAGGCCATCGTCCGCCTTAAAAGAATTGCTTGAAAATGCAGTAGATGCAGGAGCAACACATATAAAAGTTATTATTAAAGAGGCAGGTAAATCGCTTATTCAAGTAATTGATAATGGCTCGGGCATGAACGAAACAGATGCTCGTATGAGCTTAGAGCGGCACGCCACTTCCAAAATTAGAAAGGCCGAAGATTTATTTTCACTAACCACTATGGGTTTTAGGGGAGAAGCAATTGCTTCCATTGCGGCTGTTTCGCAATTCGAACTAAAAACGAGGATGGAGGACCAAGAACTAGGCAGTTCTATACTCGTTGCGGCCTCAGAAATTACAGAACAGCAGCCTGTGGCTTGTGCCAAAGGCACAAGCATTAGTGTGCGTAATTTATTTTATAACATTCCTGCTCGCAGAAATTTCTTAAAATCGAACGGAGTTGAAACAAGGCATTTGGTAGATGAGTTTCAACGAGTAGCCTTGGCAAACCCTGAAATTGAGTTTGAGTTTTATCAAAATGATTTAGAAACATACAACCTGCCTGCCGGTAAACTTAGCCAGCGTATTATTGGTCTGTTTGGCCAAAACTATAAGGAGCAATTGGCTACTTGTAACGAAGAAACAGACGCCATAAGCATTAAAGGATATATTGGCAAACCTGAGTTTGCTAAAAAATCTCGGGGGGAGCAGTTCTTTTTTGTAAATAATAGATTTATTAAAAGTAGCTATTTGCACCACGCCATTTTAAATGCCTATCAAGGTTTACTCCAACAGGATACTCACCCATTTTATGTGCTATTTATTAAAATAGATCCTGCACGAATAGATGTAAATGTGCACCCAACCAAAACAGAAATTAAATTTGATGATGAGCGAACCGTTTATGGAGTGCTTTTGGCAGCCATACGCCAAGCGTTGGGAATGCATAATTTTGGTCCTGCCATTGATTTTGATTCTAATGTAAATTTCGCTCAATTGCAGCCAATGAATATGGGTAAGTCTACTGGCTCAGATACTAATTACACCCAATTTAGAAATATTGAGAAAGATCCTAACCTAAAAAATTGGGATAAATTATATACCGAAGAAATAAAGCAGTCTAAGCTTAATTTTACTCCAACGGATATAGAATCTTTTACTGTTGAAAGCGCCTTAAATAATCCTGATTCTAAAGAAGTAGGTACCTCTGGATTAAAATTTCAATTACATAATCAATATATATTTTCTCAAGTAAAATCTGGCGTGCTTTTAATAGACCAAGAAGCTGCACATGAGCGAATTCTCTTTGAGAAGTATCAAGGGTTCTTTAAAGAATTGAAAGGGCAAACTCAACAATTATTATTCCCAATTAATGTGGAGCTAAATCCTGCAGACCTTGCCCTTGTGTTGGAAATGGGCAAAGAGCTAGCAAGCTTAGGATTTTCTTTTGAAGAGTTTGGTCATAACTCTATCGTAATTAATGGCGCGCCATTAACGGTTGCAGCAGGACAAGAAAAGGTGGTTTTTGAAGGATTATTGGATCAATTTAAAATAAATAAGACCAATTTAACGATTACTACTAAAGAGAACCTAAGTAGGTCGTTGGCAAAGAGATCGTGCATTAAAGCAGGGCAGGTATTACACCAAGAAGAAATAAATGCGCTGATAGATGAGTTGTTTGGCTGCGAAGTGCCCAATTTTGCGCCAGATGGGCGATCGACCTATTTTGTATTAGATTTGAATCGAATTAAAGACTTTTTTTAACAATACGCTGATAATTATATGTTTCAACGATTAACTCCAATGGTTAAAAATCTGCTCATCATTACGGTGGCAGCTTACTTTATTCCTTCCTTATTAGGGATGAAGAATATTAATATGTTCGTGGGTTTATGGCATTTAGAATCACCGCATTTTATGCCGTACCAGCTATTTACGTATATGTTTGCACATGGTGGGTTTATGCATATACTGTTTAATATGATGGGTTTAATGTTTCTAGGCCCTTTGCTAGAGCAGTTTTGGGGACCTAAAAGATTTTTAACATTTTACCTTATTACAGGAATTGGTGCTGGTCTCTTTTATGAAGGCGTAAAGTACACGCAAACTGCTCCAATGAAGGATAGGATCGAAGAGTATACTCAAAACCCTAATCCAGATGATTTTGCAGTAATTGTTTCAAAGTACTCCCCTCAGTATTATGACCAAGTGTATGATTTTATTCAATCATATAATGACAATGAACATGATAAAACGGCTCAAAAACAGAGTATTAGCTATTTGAACGATTTATATAATTTAGAGATAAATGTGCCCATGGTTGGGGCTTCTGGGGCTATCTATGGGATTTTAATGGCCTTTGGCATGTTGTTTCCTAACACACAATTAATGCTGCTGTTTCCTCCCATACCCATAAAGGCCAAATACCTCGTAGTAATTTTAGGAGGTATGGCTATCTTCTCCGAATTTGGCCATAAGGCAGGCGATAATGTAGCGCACTTAGCTCATTTAGGAGGCATGGTATTTGCTTTTATTATGATAAAATTGTGGAGTAAAGAACGAAATAATTTCTATTAATATGCAGTACGGACGACAATCATACGGTAAAGGCGGATTTGGCGCAAGCCTAATGGATGAGTTTAGAAATGCCTTTAAACTGCCTAATAATGGATTAATGCAGCTCATTTTTATTAATGTAGCGGTGTTTGTTGTGTTTAACCTATTACATGTAATTCTATTTTTTCTACAAGCAACGGGTGTTTACGAAACCATTGAAAGTTACTTTCTAATTCCTGCTTCGTTTAGTGCATTCATTATGAAGCCATGGACCTTAATAACTTACTTTTTTATGCATGCAGGGTTTATGCATATCATTTTTAATATGCTTTTTCTGTATTGGTTTGGTTTAATTATTAAAGAATTTTTGGGTGGAGGTAAAGTAGTAAGCTTATACGTATTAGGAGGTATTTTTGGCGGTTTGCTTTATTTGTTAATGTATAATTTGGTTCCTCCCTTTACAAATAATGTGCATACATCGGTTATGCTAGGTGCTTCCGGTGGAGTTTATGCGGTAGTCGCTGGCGCAGCCACATTAATGCCTAATTATACCATGCATCTAATGTTTTTTGGGCCAGTTCGAATAAAATACATTGCTTTGGCCTATGTGTTTATTTCATTGGTAAATACCACTGGAGTTAATGCAGGGGGTAATTTAGCGCATATAGGTGGAGCAGCTTTAGGATTTATTTTTATAAAGCAATTACAAAGCGGTACTGATTTAGGAAAACCGGTACATTGGTTTATTGCTTTTGTTAAGAGTTTTTTTGTGCATCAACCTAAAGTGAGAGTATCCTATAAAAAATCGGCTTCAGAAAAAGCATCTGGCACTAAAAAAACGACTTCAAGTACGAGTAAAAGTGCTTCTACCAACACAGATGTTTCACAAGAAGAGATAGATTCCATCTTAGATAAGATCTCTCAATACGGTTACGAAAGCCTTACAAAAGAGGAAAAGCAAAAACTGTTTAGTGCAGGGAGTAAATAAAGAAGTAGAGATAATCACTTAGCTACATAATATAATCTTTGTAAATTGCATATCTATGG
>CAZDQR010000128.1:0-8539 GCA_964507315.1 uncultured Roseivirgaceae bacterium | reverse complement strand
AGATAGGCAATATACAAAGATTATATTAGGTAGCTAAGTGACTATCTCTAAAAATTTATATACGTTTCGTACTTATTAAACTTATCTATAAAAAATATTAAAACAATGAGAATTATCCCTAACACGGTATTTAAGAGAAGCTCATATAAGATATGACCATTAAACCAATAAAAAAGTCCTAGGTTGATTAGTATAAAACCGAATAGGATTTGGGTGATAATCACACCTCTAACTTTGGTTTTTAACTCATAAGTTAGCTTAAACCTATCAGGAATTAAAGAGTTGATAAAATCGTTTAGAGGCATCCTTTATTAATAGAATAGATGTTTTTGTATATCAAATATCTTGCAAATAACTTAGAAAAGTGAGTGCTATTTTAAATTATATTTGAGAATTTGTTTCGGTAGGAATTAATTTGTTTGGTAGGGTTAATGTAAATGTGGTTCCTTTATTTAGTAGTGTAACATATTTAATTTCTCCATTAAGCAAGGTAGTTATATTTTTAATAATAGATAACCCTAAACCCGTTGAGCTTTCTCCACCGGTTGGGCGAGCAGATAATTTTTGAAACATTTGAAACATTTTTGTTTCATCATCTTTATTAAATCCTGGGCCTTGGTCTTGTATAGCAATACTTAAATTTGTTTTGTTCTGCACACAAACAATTTCTATTCTTGATTTTTTAGGAGAAAACTTAATAGCATTGGAAAGGAGGTTATCTAATATTCTTCTAAGCTGATATTTGCTTGTTTCAATCCACAAGTTGGATCTAAGACCTCTAATATCTATAGTGATATCTTTTTTATTAGATAAAGGTAAAAAGCCCATTGTTAGGTCTTTTATTGCATCGTTAATGTTAATTTTTTCGATTGATAAATTTGATTGAATGCTTTTTGCTTCCAATAAATCGTCAATTAATTGCTTGCTTTCATGCGCAGTCGATTTTAGTCGATGTAAAATCTCTTTTTGATCTTCTGTAAGATTTTGTATGTCAAAAACACTTATTAAGCCTTCTATTCTACTAGACGGAGATTTCATATCATGTGCAATGATGCTCATCAAGTCATCTCGCTCTTTTATTACCCTTTTATGATTTTCAATAATTTCTAAATGGTAACTCATCCTCTTTTTATTAATAATAGAGTAGCTATAAGTTATGGCTAGAGTTAGCATAAAAAAACTAAAAAGCGTTGTCGCTTTTTCAATTAGAGAAATTTTGTCTCTGGGGAAATCAAATCCATTAGACTGAACGAAAAAGAGTGTGATAATAAAAATTATTATTATGCCAATCCAGAATAATGTGTGTTTAGGTTTAGTGTAATTAATATTAATTGAAATAAGTAAAGCAAGCCAAAACATTTCATCTGCATAAAGCCCGCCACTCAAAAGTATAAAAGAAAAAAGCCCGATATACCCACCAAAAAGAGTCGCATTTACATAGTTTTCAAAATCTTTAAATAACCTAAGTGATAAAACTATTGAAACAATATAAACACCAAAAAAGGTATTTGAGTAAAATTCCACAAGGTCACCTTCAACAATGCCCAGAAAAAGGCCTATTAAAATTAATAGTATCCCAATGATAGATTGAGTGATAATAAATCCACGAGCCTTGGTTTGTTGCTCATAGGTTACCTTAAACCTATCAGGAATTAGGTTGTTTATAAAATTGTTTAGACGGTCCAACATATTAAACCTACAAAGGTTATATTAAAAAGCCTTGAATTAGGCTTTTAATTTTTTATATCTAATACGCTTAGGTCCTACATCTCCTAGTCGTTTAATCTTATTTTCTTCGTATTCAGAATAAGATCCTTCGAACCAAAAAACTTGAGAGTCGCCTTCAAATGCAAGAATATGAGTGCAAACCCTATCTAAAAACCACCTATCGTGAGAAATAATTACGGCACAGCCACCAAAATTATTTAAGCCTTCTTCCAAGGCTCTTAACGTGTTTACATCTAAATCATTGGTAGGTTCATCTAGCAATAATAAGTTGGCTCCTTGCTTTAATGCCATCGCTAAATGCACTCTGTTTCGCTCTCCACCAGATAGTTCACCTACTTTCTTTTGTTGGTCGCCACCGCCAAAGTTAAACTTGCTAACATAGGCTCTAGAATTCATTTCTTTACCACCAAGCATAATAAGCTCGTTGCCACCTGTAATGGCTTCCCACACAGTGTCGTCTGAGTTTAAGTTATCATGCTCTTGATCTACATAAGCAATTTCTACTGTGCTACCTACTTCAAATGTACCAGCATCGGGCTGTTCATTTTCGGTAATAAGTTTAAATAAAGTGGTTTTACCTGCTCCATTGGGGCCAATAATGCCAACTATGCCACCTTGTGGTAAGGAGAACTCTAAATTTTCATATAATAGCTTATCACCAAAAGCTTTAGAAACTCCCTTTGCAATAATAACCTTGTCACCTAATCGCTCTCCAGGAGGGATAAACAACTCTAGTTTTGATTCATTTTCTTTGGCTGTTTCCCCTAGTAGTTTTTCGTACGAGCTTATTCTGGCTTTGCCTTTTGCTCTTCTGCCTTTGGGGCTCATACGCACCCACTCAAGTTCTCGAGCTAAGGTTTTTTGTCGTTTAGATTCTGTTTTTTCTTCTCGAGCTAATCTATCTTGCTTTTGATCAAGCCAAGAAGAGTAATTTCCCTTCCAAGGAATTCCTTCTCCTCTGTCTAGTTCTAAAATCCAACCTGCAACATTATCTAAGAAGTACCTATCGTGAGTAACAGCAATTACAGTGCCTTTATATTGTTGTAAATGTTGCTCCAACCAATGCACACTTTCGGCATCTAAGTGGTTGGTAGGCTCATCTAATAAGAGCACATCTGGTTCTTTTAATAGTAGGCGGCACATGGCAACTCTACGTTTTTCTCCACCTGAAAGGTTCTCTATAAGGGCATCTGCTGGAGGTGTTCGGAGCGCATCCATGGCGCGTTCTAATTTTGCATCAAGGTTCCAAGCATCTATATGGTCGAGCTTTTCTTGAACTGCCCCTTGGCGTTCAATTAATTTATCCATAGCATCTGGGCTATCTAAAACAGCTGGGTCACCAAATTTTTCATTAATGTCTTCAAACTCCTTTAATAAGTCGATGGTTTCGCTCGCTCCTTCTTCTATAATTTGCCTTACTGTTTTTGTGGGGTCTAGCACAGGCTCTTGCTCTAGCATACCTACGGTAAAACCAGGAGCAAAAACAATTTCTCCCTGAAACTCCTGATCAACTCCGGCAATGAGCCTTAATAAAGAAGATTTACCCGATCCGTTTAAACCAAGCACTCCGATTTTAGCTCCATAAAAGAAAGAGAGGTATATATTATTTAGTACTTTTTTTTGAGGAGGGTAAGTTTTGCTTACGCCTGCCATCGAAAAAATTATTTTTTCATCGCTCATAGCCCAATTATTTTATTTTTCTACCCCTAGTAGGCCGGCAACATATTGTTTGCAGAGCAAACTCTATATAAATACACCGATGATTTTACCTTGGAGTTGTTTAGTTCTCAAATTTAATTCAATTGGTTACTTTACAACAGTAATTGCCATTAAAAAATGAAACTAAAAAACAGCCTTGGTGTCGTTTTAAAAGGGAATAATAACAGACCTATTATAAATATTATAATAATGTTTGATTTGTCAAATAAAAAGATACTTTTGCAGTCAAAATTTAACGATCAACTATGTATTGGACATTAGAATTAGCCTCGTACCTGGAAGATGCTCCTTGGCCGGCATCAAAAGATGAGTTGATTGACTATTCTATCAGATCAGGTGCGCCTCTTGAAGTTGTTGAAAACTTGCAGGAACTTGAAGATGATGGTCAGCCTTATGAAAACATCGAGGAAATATGGCCAGATTACCCTACTAAAGACGACTTCTTTTTTAATGAAGACGAGTACTAGGGTAGACTAAAAGCAAACTAACTATTTTGTTGCAACGCCTGAGCGATTATTAAATCCTCGGGCGTTGTTATTTTTATATTTTTGTAATCTCCAGTTATTAAGTTTACTTGCCCGTGAGCTGCTTCAAAAACAGAAGCATCGTCTGTAAATTTCTCGCTTGGTTCCGTTTGGTTGTAGGCTTGTTTTAGCAAACTAGCGTTAAAAGTTTGGGGAGTTTGTACTAAATAATACTCACTTCGGTTTTTTGAAACCGTTTTATTTCCTTCGGTTTTTCGAATACTATCTTTTAAGGGTACAGCTGAAATTGCTGAGCCTTTTTTTTCTGCAAGATCATAACTTTCGGCTATTACTTCTTTAGAAATTAATGGACGAACACCATCGTGTATAGCAACAAGGCTGCCTTCTGGCACTAGGCCTAACCCATTTTGCACAGAGTGGTAGCGCGTTTTTCCTCCACTTACTACAGAGTGCTTTGTGGCATATTTATGCTGATTGCAAAGGCTCTCCCAAAACTCGATTTGATATTGTGGTAGTACAACAATTATGTTAAGTGTGCTGTCGTATTTATAAAACTGTTCTATGGTATGCATTAAAACAGGTAGCTTGCCAAGCATTAAAAATTGCTTGGGTAAATCGGTTTTCATTCGGGTGCCAGCACCACCAGCTACAATTACAACGTGCTTTTTCATAGGATTGATTTGGACAACATAATTTCAAATTTAACTTTTTTCATTCTGAGGGACGAGGAATCCTAAACTTTGTTTACCACGTTTTGTACATGTAAAAGATTCCTCGTTTTTTGAAATAGGAAAAGAGAAATGCTGTTTGTTTAGATTGCTTCGTGCCTACCATTGGCGTGCTTAATTTTTCATTCCGAGGTACGAGGAATCTTCTACTCGTGAAGATGACTTTTTAATTTTATAAGATTCCTTGTTCCTCGGAAAAGAAAAGGAATCTTATAAGATTTTCGTCATTTCCCTGCGTTGGTTTTTTAGAAAACTCAACTCTCGCAAAGGCGTACTAGTAAAATACTAAAGCATAGCTAAAAATTAAATTTAGAAAAGGCTATAAACAAGAAGTCGGGAGCCCGAAGATTAGTATCTTCAAACTCCCGACTTTAAACTCCTAACTTAGGACTTGTAATTTTATATAATCAACATAGCATCGCCATAGGTAAAGAATCTATATTTTTCTTTAATGGCAATTTTATATGCTTCCATCATTAAATCGTAACCGCCAAAAGCAGAAGCCATCATTAATAATGTACTTTCAGGTAAGTGAAAGTTAGTAATCATTGCGTTGCAAATTTTAAAAGGGTATGGAGGAAAAATAAATTTATCTGTCCATCCTCCTTTAACTTTTAATTTATCATTGGCAGAAACTGCAGTTTCTAAAGATCTCATAACTGTGGTACCCACGGCTACAACTCTTTTCTTATTTGCTTTAGCTGCATTTACAATGTCAACTGTTTCTTGAGCTACTGAATAACTTTCAGAACTCATTTTGTGCTTAGTTAAATCTTCTACATCTACTGGTGCAAAAGTGCCAAGGCCAATATGAAGTGTAATAGTTGCAACATCAACACCAATAATATCGAGTTTCTTCATTAGGTGCTCAGTAAAATGAAGCCCTGCAGAAGGTGCAGCTACTGCCCCTGTTTCGGTTGCATAAATGGTTTGAAACCTTTCCTTATCTTCTGGTTCAGTGTCACGCTCAATTGTTTTTGGTAAAGGCGTTTCTCCAAGCTGATCAATTACAGCATTAAATTCCTCATCAGTACCATCGAATAAAAACCGAATTGTTCTTCCTCTTGAGGTAGTATTGTCGATTACTTCGGCTACTAATTCGCCTTCGCCAAAATAGAGCTTATTACCTACTCTAATTTTTCTAGCAGGATCTACAAGTACATCCCAAAGGCGCATTTCTGTGTTTAACTCTCTTAAAAGGAATACTTCTATTTCTGCTCCTGTTTTTTCTTTATTACCATATAATCTTGCAGGAAATACTTTTGTATTGTTTAAAACAAATACATCCCCTTCATCAAAATAATCAACGGCATCCTTAAAAAGCTTATGTTCAATTTTGCCTGTATCGCGATGAATAACCATAAGTCGACTTTCGTCACGGTTTTCAGCAGGGTGTTTAGCAATTAAACCAGGAGGCAAATCGAATTTAAATTGAGATAATTTCATTTATTAAGGTTTATTTTAAGTTGCACTAAGTTGGTATTACGTTTAACCGTTTATAAAAAAAGAGAGTTTAGATAATACAAGTAATCTCTACAATACTAACTTTAGATTTTAAGACCAATTTAGTGCATATAATTTTCAGCATGCAAAAATATAAATTTGTGCTTATAATAAAGCATAAAAATTAGTTAATTGTGTTGAATACTAAAGATTTACTACCGAATGACCGTAATAATTAAATTAATAATGGAGAGTTTCAGGTTTGCTTGGAACGCATTACGAATGAATGTGTTTAGAACAATGCTCTCATTACTAGGAGTAACTGTAGGCATTTTTGCCATAATTGGTGTTTTTACAATTGTCGATTCGTTGGAGCGGAGTATTAAAGATAGCCTTAGCTTTTTGGGTTCTGGGGTTATTTATGTTAACAAATGGCCATTTACGCAAGATGCAAATGGTGAGTATAATTGGTGGGATTTCTGGAGGCGACCCAATCCAAGTTTTAGTGAGTATAAATTTTTAAACGAAAACTTAAAATCGAAATCAGCTATTGCCATTTATGCAAGGGATGGCCGCTCTACTATGAAATTTAAGAGTAATAGTTATAACGAAGGCATGTTGGTTGGCGGATCCTTCACGTACAAAGATTTATTTAATGTACCCATTGAAGATGGGCGTTATTTTACAGAAAATGAGGCCAATATGGGTAATAATGTTGCCATAATTGGCGCTAATATTGCTAAGTCTCTTTTTCCTGATGCCAATAGTTTGGGTAAGGAAGTTAAAATAAAGGGGCAAAAGTATTTTGTTATAGGGGTGATGGAAGAAGAAGGAGAGAGCTTTATGGGCACTCCAAGCAACGATGATAATTGCATTGTGCCTTATGCTTCTTTTAGAAAAATTTACAGTACAGGCACGGGTAGGTGGAACGAGAAATCTTCGTCCATTGGTATAAAAGGATTATCAGAAGATATTGGACTGGTTCAAATGGAATACGAACTAAAAGGCTTGCTTCGGTCTAGAAGAGGCTTGCGACCCAAGGATGCTGATAATTTTGCCCTTAATAGGCCGGAAGCCATCATGAAAATAATAGGAGGTGTATTTGATGTGATTGGCGTTGCCGGTTGGATAATTGGAGGCTTCTCCATTTTGGTAGGAGGCTTTGGTATAGCCAATATTATGTTTGTTTCTGTTAGGGAGCGAACTAATATTATTGGCATTCAGAAATCATTGGGAGCAAAAAATTATTTTGTGCTATTTCAGTTTTTATTCGAATCGGTGTTCCTAAGTTTCTTAGGGGGCGGTATTGGTTTATTCCTCGTATTTCTGCTCTCTTTGATATCCTTGGGCAGTCTTGAGTTAGTACTTACCCTTCGGAATGTTGCCTTAGGCATAGGGGTTAGTGTTACCATTGGTATGATTGCAGGGATAGTTCCGGCTGCAATGGCTGCAAGAATGGACCCTGTGGAGGCAATTAGGGCTTGATTCCATAATTATTTTAGACCACTTACTGGTTGCTAAGGCTCCTAATTATGGCCTAGCGAGATGCTAATACCATGCAAATAATTTAAAACATCCTTTTTTTGTTAATTTGTATAAATTATTTATGTTTGTTATTCACTAATTTAACAAAAAAAATGAAAAAATTCTTATTTTTAGCCACTGTTAGTATGCTATCGGTAGTAGCATGTACAGACCAAAATCTGCTAGAAGAAGGTTTAATTACACCTATTGCAAATGACGTTGAAGCGGTTGCTGTACCAACTAACCGAAATAACAACCCTATTATTATAGTTAGCTTTGATAAAGTAGCTGGGCACCTAATTTTTGAAGATAACCAAGGGCATAAAGGGCATAACATTACAACAAGTGTTTGGCGCAATAAGCATGTAATATGGGAAATAAAAAAAGGGGAGGATATTAAAATTACTAATATTTACCCTAAAAAGGAGAGCCAAAATATTTTTGAAGGAGATGGACCCATTGCTCAGTCTGATGGCTCATGGAAAGGAAGAGTACAGAGTAAGGCTACTGGTAGTGAGTTATATAATGTAGATTATAATATTGGGGAAGACTCTTATACAGATGACCCGAAACTTCAAGTACAGAACTAATGAAGCACATTCACCTTTGAAGTTTATTGAACTTAAAGCCTATGTAATAAATAGGCTTTATTGTTTTATCAAATAATTCTTTTTCTCAGAATTAACGAAAAGCCGATAGTCTAATTTACTTGCTAGAAGCAAAAACATATAACCGACTCAATAAAGTTGAAATTTTTACCCACCAGTCTCTCGCAGAGGACTCTGATGGGGTGTAAAGATTCCTTTTCTATTTAAGGTACAAGGAATTTCCTAAACTATTATATTGGGTATCCATTTAAAGCACAGAGAAGTTGCTGTATCAGAATAACATCAAATATATGGTCATCCTGAA
>CAZDQR010000127.1:0-8595 GCA_964507315.1 uncultured Roseivirgaceae bacterium | reverse complement strand
TCGTTAAATTAGAAAAAATGGCATTAATTAATACATTAAGGGAGAAAGGAAGCAAGTTTATCATTGGATTTATAGCAATTGCTATTGGGTCGTTTGTGTTAACAGATTTGCTAAGTGGTCAAAACTCAATTTTGGCTGGCAGCGATAGAGAAATAGGAGAAATTGCAGGAGAATCGATCTCCTACGATGCATTTCAGCAAAAAGTTGATATACTTCTAAATAATTATGCAGCCAATTTTGGTAGAAATCCAGGAGCAGATGAGCTAACTTCGTTAAGAAACCAAGCATGGCTCTTATTGGTAGCTGAAAAATCATTTCAAAAAGAATACGCTGATTTAGATATTACAGTAAGTCCAGAGGAATTAGTGGATATGGTTCAGGGAAAAAATATTAGCCCAGAAATCCAACGAATTTTTATCGACCAAGCAACTGGGCAATTCAGTAAAGACCAATTACTTCAAACATTAAACCAGTTAAGTTCTACACCACAAGGCAGAGCACAGTGGAGGCAGTTCGAAGAGAGTTTAATCCCTGCTAGAAAAAGAATTAAGCTTGATATCCTATTAGATAAATCAACTTTTGTAACCGATGCAGAAGCAGAACGTGAGTATAAAGACCAAAACACAGTAGCTGAAATTCAGTATGTGCACGTGCCTTTTTATGCTATTAATGATTCATCTGTAAGTGTTTCAGATGCTGATCTTACTAATTACATAAAAAATCACAAAGAGTCTTATAAAGTTGATTGGTCGCGATCAATCGAATATGTGTCTATTCCTATAACGCCTTCCGCAGAAGATTCGTTGGATTATAGAGATGAGTTAAGAAAAATGAAAGAAGAGTTTACAGCCATTAGTGATGATTCTTTATATGCATCTAGTAACTCTGATGGAGGCGAATTTTTTAATACATACTCAATTAATACTCTTCCTATTCTTATTGCATCAAACTTAAATATTATTAAAAAAGGCACCGTTATAGGGCCATACATAGATAATAATACATATGTACTGTATAAGTTAACAGATATTTATGAAGATACTGTTGGAGTAGCTAAAGCTCGCCATATTTTATTAAAATGGGAAGATGGTAGCGATGCAGCAAAGGCGACTGCAAGAAAAGAAGCCAATGCGGTATTAGCTAAAGTTAGAGCAGGAGAAGATTTTGCTGAGTTAGCTAAGGAGAAAAGTAAAGATGGTGGAACGGCCATTAATGGAGGAGATCTTGGTTGGTTCTCAACTGGCCAAATGGTACCTACTTTTAATGATGCTGTTTTTAACGCAACTAAAACAGGTGTTGTTGCTAAATTAATCGAAAGCCAATTTGGCTTTCATATAATTGATGTTACTGAACTGCCTTCTTATACAAAATATAAGGTTGCCACAGTAGGTATAGAAATTACGCCTAGCGATAAAACTAGAGACGAAGCTTTTAGAAAAGCAGATTTCTTTGCTGGAACAAGTAGTGACTACAACGATTTTAAAACGAATGCAGAAAAAGAAAATTATCAAATTTTAGAAGTTGGTAATATTGAACCTAATGATGAAAAAATTACTCGAATAGGCAAAGCAAGACAAATTGTTACTTGGTTGTTTAGAGATGCTTCAGAAGGAAAAGTTTCCCCAGTAAATGAATTAGATAACGTATATGTGGTTGCAGTTATGACGGGTGAGCAAGAAGAAGGACTATCTGATATTGAGCTAGTACGACTTGAAGTTACAGGGAAAGTAAAGAACGAGAAAAAGGCAGCTATAATTGCTGAAAAATTAAGTGGCCTTACTGGTACTTTAGATGAAATTGCTGCTAGTTATGGTGCTGATGCAAGTGTTTACTCTACTAGTGATCTTAAAATATCTACCAGTATAATTACAAACGCAAGTAATGCTCCCGAAGCAATAGGTGCAGTATTTGCCTTGTCTCAAGGAGATGTTTCTGCTCCTATTTCAACCGATAATGGAGTAGTAATAATTAAATTAGAAAACATTACACCTGCAGGAGATATTGCTGATTATAGCTTACACTCTAGTAACTTATTAAGAAATCGTGAGAGTAGATCTTCTTACTACTTAGGGCAGTTGGTAGAGGATGAAGCCAAAGTAAAAGATCAGCGATATAAGTTTTATTAAGAAACGATTATTAGAAATTAATAAACGGAGCACTTTAGCTGTTCGTTTAATTTATAGATTTTAAAAATAGGGAGTACATTTGTACTCCCTATTCTGTTTATAATGGATACATCAAAAGAAAAAGACTTTAAAGAATTACTAGATAACCAATACGCTTGGCCAGCGGATTATCTTTTTAAATTTATTGTTACAAAAGAATTTAAAGAGAAACTTTTGGTCGTTTTAGGTGGTCATAAAGCTATTGAAAAACCATCTTCTAAGGGAAAGTATGTGAGTATTTCACTCAGAATTTTAATGCATAGTGCAGACGAAGTAATGGCAGTTTACACTAAGGCAGCAAAAGTTAAAACAGTTTTGTCTTTATAACATTTAGTAATGGAAGAGCAAAAAACACAGCTTTACTTAGTGCCAACACCCATTGGTAATTTAAAGGACATTACACTACGGGCCTTAGAAATTCTGCAATCTGTAGATGCTATTTTGGCCGAAGACACGCGCACCACGGGCAAACTGCTAAAGCATTACGAAATCAAACAAAAGCTTGTTAGCTACCACGCGCATAATGAGCACGCAGCGGTGGGTCGTGTAATGGCCAGTTTAGAACGTGGCGAAGTGTTGGCTTTAGTTTCAGATGCAGGGTCTCCAGGAATATCTGACCCTGGTTACTTAGTAGTACACGAAGTTCTAAAGCACGGGTTTAAAGTTGAAGCGTTACCAGGAGCTACTGCATTTGTGCCCGCTTTGGTAAAAAGTGGATTGCCATCTGAGCGATTTGTATTCGAAGGCTTTTTGCCTCCCAAAAAAGGCAGGCAAACAAGGCTGTTAGAGCTTGCTGAAGAAAAGCGAACCATTATACTTTATGAATCACCCCATAGGCTTTTAAAAACTCTAAAACAGTTGATAGAATACCTTGGCAACGAACGCCAAGCCTCCGTTTCGCGAGAGCTCACTAAACTGTTTGAAGAAACAGTAAATGGCACTTTAGAGGAGGTATATAACCACTTTGAAACCGGTATCATAAAAGGGGAATTTGTTATTATATTAAAGGGAAAATAGTATTTTCACTTAAAAAATACGCCCTATGTTTAAAATTAGAATAGCGAAGTAATCGCAACCTTTTAAGGGTATTGTTATTATTTTTTAGATTTGTTTATACGCCTAATCTTCTAAATAACTAGCTTTGCGCTTTATTGATAATACACTATTAGAATGATTGTAAAAACGAAAAAATACAAGCTCGAAACTGGTACTTATATAAAATTGGCCATGACCAACATCTTAACCAAGCAATGGTGGGTGGGCTTAATTGCTGCTGTTCTTTGTAGTGGTTATATTTTTGTGCCTAACACATGGTGGTTTTGGGGAACAGCTATTGCCGTTGTTATTTATTTGCTTTTTTGGCTTATACAATTTGCAGGAGTTACGCAATTAGAGCAAACTAAAGTTTTATTTGATAAGTTGGCTTATGAAATAAACTCTCAGCAAATAATGATAAAACTGAGTTCTAAGCAAGGTATGCCTATGAAATGGGATCAAATACAGAAAGCTAAAGTTACCAAAGATGCGATTGTACTTGTTGTAAATAATGCACAATTAATGCATTTCCCTTTTAAAATCTTTAAAACAGAAAACGAGCGCAAATTTGTGGAGACTATTTTGAAGCGTAAAGGACTGATAAAAGCATAGTGCTCTAGCTTAGAGTGATCATTCGGGCGAAGCTCTTTGATTGATGTTTCATTTGAGATTGTTATCTATAATGGAAACTGAAAAATATAAAAAATCTAAGCTTAAAATTGCTTCCTACTGCGCCTATCAGGAACGGTGCCAGCAAGAAGTGCGGAACAAACTCTATTCCTACGAATTATATAGAGACGAGGTTGAAGAGCTTATTGCTTGGCTTATTGAAGAAAATTATATTAATGAAGAGCGCTTTGCTATCGCGTTTGCAGGAGGCAAGTTTAGGATAAAAAAATGGGGTAAATTTAAAATTACACAGGCCTTAAAGCAAAAAGCTATTTCTGAATACTGCCTAAAAAAAGCCATGCAAGAGATTGATATGGATGATTATTTGGCTACCATAAAAGAGCTTGCCATCAAAAAAAGTAGCGAATACGCACTTCGTATTTCCAATGAGTATCAATTAAAAGACAAAACGGCTAAGTACATTATTTCAAAAGGGTTTGAACCTGCACTTGTTTGGGAAACTCTTAAAGAACTGGTCTTGTAGTTTGTATGCTATCTGACATTTGAGTCTTTATCGACCAATTAATTTTATTGTATTAAATTAAACTTAGAGCTTTGAGGTAGAATATATAATGTACAAATCAGTATAGAAATGAAAATTGCTCTCCTTATTTTACTTTCCATATCCTCGTTATTAGCAAATGCCCAAAGCCAAGAACAGAGAAAAGCTAATTTTAATACCAATGAACAAAACGTTGTTAACGATGGCTACGATCCTGTAAGCTATTTTATTGCTGGCCCTTTAATGGGTAAAGAAGAAAATGCTTATACCTACAAAGGGGTAATTTACTGGTTCGCAAACAATGCCAGTAAGAACACATTTATGAAGAATCCCCAAAAGTTTGAACCGCAGTATGGTGGTTGGTGTGCTTATGCTCTCGGGTTAGAACCTCAAAAGGTAAAAGTTGATCCTAAAACCTATAAAATTGTGGATAGTAAGCTATACTTGTTTTATAATTTTGGATTTACCAATACTCTTAAATCGTGGAATAAGGATGAGAATGGCCTGCTACCTAAAGCAGATGAAAATTGGAAGGTGTTAGTAAAGGAATAAATCTCTATAAACAGGGAACTCTTTTTAGGCTAGCCCTTGTTGTGATAATTATTAGTGATTAACTACTAATTAGGCTTAAGCAACAAAATATATTATTTGTTTAAGCTGATTAAGGCAAGTGAGTATAAATATTTGGTTGCTTCATAAAATTGAATTAAAATTACCTTACCTAACACAAAAAATACCTCGATGCAGTTATCAAAAGCTACATTTTCAATACTAGACCAAGTTGAGTTTGTTATTAAACAAATTAATAATGACGACTATACTAAGCCTGTAGATGTTTTTAATAACTCCACCATTGGTCAACATTTTAGGCACACGTTAGAGTTTTTCCAATGCTTAATGGATGGTTATAACACTGGTGTGGTTAGTTATGACAAGCGTAACCACGATAAAAGTATTGAAACTGATAAAGAACTTGCCATAGCATTTATTAATAAAGCAAAAGCTTTTATAGCCGATTGCGATATGAAAAAACCATTGGTTTTAGAGGTTAATTATAATATGGAGGAGACTGTGGATATACCAGTTGATTCTAATATGGGAAGAGAAGTTACTTATAATATTGAGCACGCCATTCATCATATGGCCATCATTAAAATAGGCTTGCAAGTATTATGCCCCTACGTGGAGTTGCCTCATGGTTTTGGTGTAGCAATTTCTACTCTAAGATATCATAAAGAGTTAGAGGCCTAAGGGCCAACATCACATGTTTTCCATTAAGATTCAAAATTTCTGGACCAAACTAACCGCTTGGGAGTATTGGCCTATGTCGTTATTTTATGCTCCTGTTTATGCCTATTGGTTTTATTTGGGCTTTAGGGCTAACTCTATTTTTTTCTTTACTGCGGCTAATCCATCTATAAAGAATGGAGGAATGGTGGCGGCTTCAAAAAAAAGCATCCTCAATCTAATTCCGTCTAAATATTTACCGAAAACCACCTTGCTAACAGCCCCTGTAAGCATAAGTATGGTTGAAGAGATTATAAAAAAGGAGGGGTTTACCTATCCTGTTATATTTAAACCAGATCTAGGAGAACGTGGCTGGAAGGTTGAAAAAATAATGGATACAGAAGAGGCGGAATCTTATTTAACAGAGTTTGGCGCTGACTTGCAAATTCAGGAATATATTGATTTACCCTTTGAAGCAGGGGTGTTTTATTATCGCTTACCCGGAGAGGGAAAAGGAACAGTAAGCTCTATTGTAGTAAAAGAGTTGCTTCATGTAATTGGGGATGGGAAATCAACTTTAAAACAACTAATCCTTAAAAAGCCTAGAGCGAGAATTCAATTTATAAAAATGCGACATAAGTGGAAACCCGTTTTTGATTGGGTGCCACGTTTGGAAGAAAGAGTGGAATTGCAACCCATAGGAAACCATAATAGAGGCACGGCTTTTTTAAATGGGAACCATTTAATCTGCAATGAACTAACTGATTCTTTTGAGCACATAAGCAAGCAAGTTGAAGGCTTTTATTATGGTCGCTTTGATGTTCGATGTAAGGATGAGCAAGCTCTAAAAAGAGGAGATGTAAAAATCATGGAATTGAACGGAGCTGCTTCAGAACCTGCTCATATTTACCAAGAAGGGTTTTCGATTTTTAAGGCGTATAAGGTCTTATTTCATCATTGGAAAGTGCTATATAAAATTAGTGTAGCTAATCATAAAAACGGCACTCCTTACACCAGTTTTAAGCAAGGTTATAAAGACGTAACTACTTCGGGTAGGGTTATGGAGCAAGGAATATAATATTCATTGCTTTTTCTTATCCTAAGTTTTCATAGATAATAGCAGCTCCTTGGCCCACGCCAATGCACATAGTAGCCAAACCATATTTAGCACCTCTACGTTTCATTTCGTGCAATAAAGTAGCAGAAATCCTTGTACCACTAGCGCCTAATGGGTGGCCAATGGCAATGGAGCCACCATTTACATTTACTTTGCTTGAGTCGAGTTCAAGCTCTTGCATACAGGCAATAGATTGCGAAGCAAAGGCTTCATTTAGCTCTATTAAGTCTAAATCATTAATACTTAGTCCTGCACGTTTTAGCGCCTTTTGAGTAGCTGGCACTGGACCAATGCCCATAATTTCTGGGCTCACGCCTGCCACCGCAAAAGAAACTACTCTAGCCATTGGAGTTAAATTGTATTTTTTAAGAGTTGCCTCATTTACTATAAGCGAAGCTGCAGAACCATCGTTAACACCCGAAGCATTACCGGCCGTTACAGAACCACCTTCTTTAAAAGCTGGTTTAAGAGAAGCTAACTTCTCCATAGAAGATAACCGTGGATGTTCGTCTTTGGCAAACAAAATTGGTTCCCCCTTGCGTTGTGGAATATTAACAGGAACTAGTTCCTGTTCAAAGACATTTGATTTGTGCGCTGCTTCATATTTTAGTTGAGAATTATGTGCAAACTCATCTTGCGCCTCTCTTGAAATATTCCATTTTAGAGCTACATTTTCGGCTGTTTCTCCCATGCTATACGGATAATAAAGCTCTGCTAATTTTTTATTGATAAAACGCCAACCAATGGTGGTATCGTAGCTTTCTATTTTACGGCTATAAGCCGATTCTGCTTTTGCAGTTACAAACGGTGCTCTGCTCATACTTTCTACACCGCCTGCAATATAGGCACTGCCTTCATTTAACATTAGAGCACGCGAAGCATCCATTACGGATTGCAGCCCCGAAGCACATAACCGATTAACGGTGAGCCCAGCCACTTCAATAGGTAGCCCTGCTAATAGTGCGGCCATCCGAGCCACATTACGATTATCTTCTCCCGCTTGGTTGGCAGCTCCGAAAATGACATCTTCCAACTCCGAAAGAGGCAAGGTTTTATTTCTGGTCACCAATTCCTTTATAGCCATTGCAGCTAAATCATCTGGCCGAACAGAGGCAAGTGTGCCGCCAAATTTTCCCACTGGGGTGCGAACGATATCAACAATGTAAGCGGTTTCCATATCTTCAGTTTTTGATATTGATTAGTACGTAAGGTTCTTATACCTTTGCTAACTTATAATAGTTTTAAATATGATACAAAGAATTCAATCAATCTTCCTTTTTTTAGTAGTAGTACTTCTTATTACGTTTAACTTTTTACCTTATTGGCAAAGTGCAGGAGGAGACTTAACACTCTTTTCTTATGGTTACCAGATTACAGAAGGAGAAAATACAATACTTGAATTAGGGTTATATGCTGCAGTCGCAGTACTTTCAGGCATAGGTGCATTGGTTGCTTTAATCGAGATATTTATGTTTAAAAATCGTATGCTGCAAATGATGATGAGTGTAATTAACTCATTTATTATGATGATCACGATCGGTCTGATGGCCTATTTTATGTACGAACTACAAAAATCTACCCCAGGTAAATTCGAGCCTGGCGCATTCACATTGGCCATGGCAATGTTTATGAATGTACTTGCTCGTAGGTTTATCCAAAAAGACGAAAATTTGGTAAGATCGGTTGACCGAATTCGATAATAATACTTATCAAATTATTATGTTTTTATTATTAGGCCTGCACTATTTTCGAGAGTGTAATTAATCGGTTTAATGCCCTAAAACCTGTTTGTGTAGAGCACAAATACTACCTTTTGTAATACGATATAATCGATGCCTTTTCAATTACATTGGCATTAAGGTAGTACCCAACCATGGCAG
>CAZDQR010000126.1:0-8789 GCA_964507315.1 uncultured Roseivirgaceae bacterium | reverse complement strand
GTAAACACCATTTTATCAAGAGAGGAAACTTATGCCGATATTAACCCGGTTAGATTAAACTCAAATGGCGTTTCTGCATTTGTATCCATTACCAGAGGTTGCGATAATATGTGTTCCTTTTGTGTTGTGCCATTTACAAGAGGGCGCGAGCGCAGCAGAGCACCACAATCCATCATTAATGAGGTTAAAGATTTAGTAGCCAAAGGCTACAAAGAAGTAACACTTCTTGGGCAAAACGTAGATTCATATAAATGGTCGCCAAACCAAGAGTTAAAAGGAAAGGCACAAATTGAAAAGGCCAAAGAAACAGACGTAGTTATATTTCATCAACTGCTCGAAATGGTAGCAAAAACAGACTCAACCTTACGCGTCCGATTTTCAACTTCCCACCCCAAAGACCTTTCAAACGAAGTTCTTTATGTGATGAAGCGTAACGCCAATGTCTGCAATAACATACACCTACCTGCCCAAAGTGGCAGTACACGCATTTTAGAGTTAATGAACAGAACCTATTCTCGAGAATGGTATATGGAAAGAATTGATGCTATTCATAAAATAATAGGAGATGATTGTGGAATTTCATCTGATATGATGACAGGTTTTTGCACAGAAACCGAAGAAGACCAACAAGATACCCTCGACTTGATGGACTATGTAAAATTCGATTTTGCCTTTATGTTTCATTACTCCGAGAGGCCAGGTACTCACGCAGCAAAAAAATTAACGGATGATATTCCGCAAGAAGTAAAAAGTGCAAGATTGAGCGAAATTATTGCCAAACAAAGAGAACACTCACTTTACAGAAACAAACTAAACGTGGGCAAGGTAGAACAAGTACTAATCGAAGGTTTTTCTAAACGATCAAACGATGATTTTCACGGAAGAACCAATGCCAATAAAGTGGTAATATTCGCTAAAGAAGATAGTAAAGTTGGCGACTACATTGATGTATTAATAACCGACTGCACCTCTGGCACCTTAATGGGAAAAATTGTAGAACAAGAAATTACCTAATACATGAGCGAATCAGAATTACTTAGAATAAAACAACGGTTTGGCATAATAGGCAACTCCCCTCTTTTAAACCGTTCCTTAGAAGTTGCGATGCAGGTTGCACCTACAGATATGACAGTGCTAATTACTGGAGAAAGCGGTAGTGGCAAGGAATCTTTTTCAAAAATAATACACCAGCTAAGTGCTCGAAAACACGGTTCGTTTATAGCCATAAATTGCGGTGCCATCCCTGAAGGAACCATTGACTCAGAGCTATTTGGACATGAAAAAGGATCTTTTACAGGTGCAGTAGATGCTCGAAAAGGGTATTTTGAAGTAACCAATAAAGGCACTATTTTTTTAGATGAAATAGCAGAACTTCCTTTAAACACACAAGCAAGGTTGCTTAGAGTGCTTGAAGTTGGAGAATTCATTAAAGTAGGCTCATCAAAGGTTCTTAAAACGGATGTAAGAGTTGTTGCAGCAAGTAATGTAGCCTTAGAAGAAGCTGTGCAAAAAGGAAGGTTCAGAGAAGATTTATATTACAGATTAAGCACTGTTCCTATTTTTGTTCCCCCTCTACGCGATAGAGGATCGGATTTAGAGTTAATATTCAGAAAATTTGCAGGAGATTTTAGTGAAAAATATAAGACTAAACCTCTTAAGCTAACTCCAGAAGCCATAGAAGTATTACACACATTTAATTTTCCGGGAAATATTCGCCAATTAAAAAATATAGTAGAACAAATGTCGGTTCTAGAGTTTGAAAAACTCGTTCAGCCCACTGTAATGCGTAAGTATATACCTACTTCAAAAAGTAATTTTCCGGTGCTTTATAAGGGTGGAAACGAGCACGAAAGCGTATCTGAACGAGACTTACTATACAAAGTGCTTTTCGATCTTAAAAATGATGTGACAGATTTAAAAAAATTGGTGAGCGAGATTATTGAAAATGATGGGAACGTTCATCCTAGCATAATTTCTGAGCATAAAAATTTACTTAATAGCGAGCCTACACATCAACTAAAAGAAACGCCAAGACCTGAAGCTGACCCTACCCCATTTGTACTAGATGTGCCAAACGAACCTAGCTCTACAACTGATTATGAGCAAGCAGAAAAGATAGAAGATATCTCCCACGAATTGGAAGATGATGACTCGCTCTCTATTGAGAAAAAAGAAAAAGAACTGATTATCAAAGCGTTACGAAAAAATAATAATAAACGCAAATATGCGGCACAAGATTTGGGCATATCGGAGCGAACTTTGTATCGAAAAATAAAACATTATGATGTCTAAAGGAAAATCACTGGTAATTACCGTTTTGTTATTTATACCCATTGCCATTAGCTCCTCTTGTGGCGTTTATAGTTTAACTGGCACCACTATTACTGCAGAAACATTATCTATTCAAACTTTTTATAATGATGCTAATAATGGCCCAGCCAATTTAGCCGTAACGTTTACAGATAATTTAAGAGATTATTATCAGCAAAACACAAGTTTAACACAAGTTACAAACGATGGCGAATTACAAATTGAAGGCTCAGTTACGGGATATAGGCTCAGCCCAGTGGCTCCTTCAGCTGCAATAAACGATCAAACCAACGACCAAGCCAATT
This sequence comes from uncultured Roseivirgaceae bacterium, assembly GCA_964507315.1. Lineage (GTDB taxonomy): Bacteria > Bacteroidota > Bacteroidia > Cytophagales > Cyclobacteriaceae > JAKISE01. The sequence continues at coordinate 6,174 of CAZDQR010000126.1, read as the reverse complement.
TAACAAGGCTCACAATTACTATTAAAGTTGACTTTATTAACATAGACGATGAAGAGCAAAGCTTTACTGGTAAATCATTCTCATTTTATGCTGATTTTAATAACGATTTAGGCTTAACAGCAGTCGAATCTCAATTAATAAATGAGATTTATCAGCAGATTATTTTAGATATCTTTAATGCCACAGTTGCCAATTGGTAATTTTTTTATAGCTTTACTTTGAGGATAAACTCCTTACACCCATAATATCAACTGTTTGTGAAAAAGGAGCGCTTCAAAGAAATTGTTCATAATTATTCATCTACCTCAGATGAAATAATCTCATTGAAAAAATTAGCCAATGAGTACCCCTTCAGTCAAATTATTCACCTGTTATTGGCAAACTCATCCAAATCAAGCAATTCAAACGACTATAAACCGAATTTAACTACAGCCGCTTTTTATACTACCGATAGAACTATTCTAAAGAGTTTAATAGAACATAATTTAGTACCAAGCGAAACAAACCAACCAATAGTAGCAACTCCTAAAAAAGTAGCTAAACCTCAAGTTAGTGTAGACAGTAAAGTTAAAACCGAGGATATTATAGTTTCTGAAACACTAGCAGAAGATGTACTAAAAAACTTAGAGAAGCTACAAATCATAAAAAAAGAAGCAGCAGAGTGGTTAGACAATTGGACAAGCCCAACTGATCAAAAAAAGGAGGAGTCTGCAAAAAAAACTAAGCCTAAACAAAAAAAACTTAAAAAAGTAGCGAAGCCAAATACGCAGTCTAAAATCATTGAGAAGTTTATAAAAGAAGAGCCTCGAATTACTAAAAATGCCAAGCCATTGAACGAAAAAGAGGATATGGCGAATAAAAGTGGTGTAATGCGAGAGGATGTAATAAGTGAATCTTTGGCCAAGATTTTTGTTAAACAAGGCAAGAATAAAAAGGCAATTGATATTTATAAAAAATTAATTTGGAAATTTCCTCAAAAAAAGACGTTATTTGCAGCTGAAATTGAAAAATTAAAGAAAAAGTAATGTTATTATTTGTTTTAATTCTTATCCTGATATCTGCAGGATTACTTATTGTAGTTGTTTTAGCGCAAAACCCAAAGGGTGGCGGACTTTCTAGCCAGTTTGGTGGCTCTGGTGCCAGTAATATTATTGGTGTAAAAAAGACAAGCGATCTACTAGAAAAAATGACTTGGGGATTTGCCATTGCAATTGTAGTACTAAGCTTAGGATCGAAAGCATTAATGAATACGTCATCTGCTACAGAAGATATTAGCCCAAATTTAGAAAGAGCTAGTGAGCAACAAATTTTACCTCCTGCATTAGATGCCCCAGCTGATAATACAATTGAAGAAGTTCCTTTAGAGGAAGAGCCTGCTACGGAAGAATAATTCGTTATCATCTAAAAATATTCTAGGGGCTATAAGCCCCTTTTTTTATGCCATAAATTATTTCTAAGGCATATTAAACTGCAATATTGTCAGAGTAGTAGTTTGGCACATTAAATGATAATAAGCGATCGTAATAAACAATGAGTTTAATCAAAATTTATATAAAATGTCTAACGTTAAAATAACACCATTAGCTGATAGAGTACTTGTACTACCAGAAGCTGCCGAAGAAAAAACAGCTTCAGGAATCATTATTCCAGATACGGCTAAAGAAAAACCTCAAAGAGGAACAATAGCAGCAGCAGGTAAAGGAAAAATTGATGAGCCTATGACAGTAAAAGTTGGAGATACTGTTCTTTATGGTAAGTATTCAGGATCTGAACTAAATGTAGAAGGAACTGACTATTTAATGATGAGAGAATCTGACATTTTAGCAATCGTTTAAACCTAAACACTAATTAAAATTATTATGGCAAAAAATATAGTATTTGAAAGCGAAGCCAGAGGCCAATTAAAAGCAGGTGTTGATGCATTAGCCAATGCGGTTAAAGTAACACTAGGACCTAAAGGTAGAAACGTAATTATTGATAAAAAATTTGGAGCACCTTCTATCACTAAAGATGGTGTTTCTGTAGCAAAAGAAATTGATTTAAAAGACCCTGTTGAAAACATGGGTGCTCAGTTGGTAAAAGAAGTAGCTTCTAAAACGGCAGATGATGCAGGTGACGGAACTACAACTGCAACTGTTTTGGCGCAAGCTATTTATGGCTTTGGTATTAAAAACGTAGCTGCGGGTGCCAACCCAATGGATTTAAAAAGAGGTGTTGATAAAGCAGTTGAAGCTGTTATTACTGACTTAGTAAAGCAATCTAAAAGCATTGCTAATAGCAACGAAATTGCTCAAGTAGGATCAATTTCTGCCAATAACGACCAAGCCATTGGCAAAATGATTGCTGATGCCATGGATAAAGTGGGTAAAGATGGTGTAATTACTGTTGAAGAAGCAAGAGGCACCGAAACTGAAGTAAAAACAGTTGAAGGTATGCAATTTGATAGAGGATACCTTTCTCCTTATTTTGTTACTAATACTGACAAAATGGAAGCTGAAATGGAAACTCCTTACATCCTTATCTACGATAAGAAAATTTCTTCGATGAAAGAATTGCTTCCTGTGCTAGAATTGGTTTCTCAAACAGGTAAGCCTTTGGTTATTATTTCTGAAGACGTTGATGGCGAGGCCTTAGCTACTTTGGTAGTAAACAAAATTAGAGGAACGTTAAAAATTGCTGCTGTTAAGGCTCCTGGTTTTGGAGATCGAAGAAAAGCAATGCTAGAAGATATTGCTATTCTTACAGGTGGAACTGTTATTTCTGAAGAAAGAGGATATAAGCTGGAAAATGCGACCCTAGAGTATTTAGGAACTGCAGAAAAAATGATCATTGATAAAGACAACACCACAATTATAAATGGTGCTGGTAAAAAAGATGACATTAAAGCTCGAGTAAATCAAATTAAACAACAGGTAGAAAACACTACTTCTGATTACGATAAAGAAAAACTTCAAGAACGCTTAGCGAAGCTTTCTGGCGGTGTAGCCATCCTTTACATAGGTGCTGCAACAGAAGTTGAGATGAAGGAGAAAAAAGACCGTGTTGATGATGCATTGCACGCAACAAGAGCTGCTGTGCAAGAAGGTGTTGTTGCAGGTGGTGGTGTTGCTCTTATCAGAGCTATTTCAGCATTAGATAAAGTAAGCACTAATAATGAGGATGAAGAAACAGGTGTTAACATCATCCGTCAGGCCATTGAAGCTCCCTTAAGAACTATTGTAGAAAATGCAGGACTTGAAGGTTCGGTAATTGTGCAAAAAGTAAAAGAAGGCAAAGGTGATTTTGGGTTTAATGCCAAAGACAATAAATACGAAAACCTTATTAAAGCAGGTGTTATTGACCCTACCAAGGTAACTAGATTAGCACTTGAAAATGCAGCATCAATCGCATCGCTACTATTAACAACTGAAGTTGTTATTGCTGATGAAGAAGAAGATGCTCCAGCAATGCCTCCTATGGGCGGTGGCGGTATGCCAGGTATGATGTAATACATTATAGCATTAAATAAGAAATCCCTTCTGATATAATATCGGAAGGGATTTTTTATTGGCAAAAAACTAATACCATTTCAATGTTAATATGGTATTAGTTTAAAAGTTTTATCTCAAAAGGGATATTTATAAAATCTTTATAATCTTCCCCAGAATCCATTATTTCTTCATCATCTTGCTCATAAAACCATTCTACCAGCACTTTGCTTTTAGCAGCATGTATGGGCTCGAAAAGTTTAAATAAATCTACTAAACACTTACTCGTACTTGTATTAAAATACTCCAGAGTCACTAGAATAGAGGTATTAGGTTTTGGATTTTCTCCATACTCTAATACAATTTCTTCCAGTTTTTTATAAAAACTTATGGGGTTCTCCGTAATGGATCTACCAGAAATAGCCAATACTCCCGACTTAACATTAAAGCTAATTTCAGGAGTTCTATCTGTACCTTCAATAAAAAAATTTTCCATTCACCAATTAATAGAAATTACAAGTGAGGGATAAAAGCATCTCAACACATTTTACAAACACTAAAATAGTAAAATATCAACAATTATAGAATTATATTGATATTAATGAATACCATGCATCCATTTTTTTACCAGAGGAGCTATTGCAAAAGCTAATGCAGCGCCTCCTAAAGTAACATAAGCTATTTGCCAAAATCCATCGGTATAGATGGCAAGGGATACCATAGGATCAGCGGTATCCGAACTACCTTCTACAGCCAACATTCCACCAACGACACCTACCAACCTAAAGGCAAAAGCCGAAGATAGAAACCACACACCCATCATAAAAGAAACAAGTTTGGCTGGTGCTAACTCAGTAACTTTAGATAAGCCAACAGGCGACATAAACAGCTCTCCAGTGGAGAACATCATATAGCCCAATACCATATAAATAAATGGCACTTTACCTGCTGAATCTGCTGCACCACCACTCATGGCATAAATCACATAACCAACTCCTAAAATGAGCAGCCCAAACGCAAACTTATAAGGCGTATATGGGTTCATTTTCTTTTTTGATAAATACACCCATAACCAAGAAAACGGAATTGCAAATAATATGATAAACATGGCTGTAATCGCATTTGTTTGCGAAGCATTTATCCATACGAGATTTACATTGCGTAAAGCAAAAAGAGTAATAATACTACCTGAAAGCTCATAAAATCCCCAGAAGAGTGTCATTAGCATTGTTAACACTACAATAGCCAAAAGGCGCTCGCGCTCTACTTTAGAAACCTCCATCATTGTTTTCCCAATCACATAAATAATTACGACAAGAATTACCCAAAATACATAATCTACTAATTGAGCCTCGTAATTAATTGTACCAATAAAAGGAATGGTCATTTCTCCGTAGTACATCATTAAGGCTATTAAAGGAACAACAGCAAGTGCAACAATTGGCACCAACTGTTTCAACTTAATACCAAACTTTTTAGTTTCTAAGGCAGCCTCATCAGGCGCATTTCCGTGGTCTCCAAAAATTCCACTTTTAATGCCTTGCCAAAATGTAAGAACACCGAGTACCATACCTATACCTGCTGCACCAAACCCATAATGCCAGCCATAGGTTATGCCTAGCCAACCACAAAATAATGGAGCCACAAACGCTCCAATATTAATACCCATATAAAAAATGGTAAAGCCAGAATCTCGCCTATCATCACCTTGTTTATAAAGTGCACCCACAAATGTGGAAATATTAGGCTTCATAAAACCATTACCAACAATCAGTAAGCCAAGTGCTATAAAAAAGAAGAATTGAGAATCGAGTGCCAATACAAAATGGCCTAATGCCATTAAACTACCGCCAAGCATAATGGAACGCCTTAAACCAAATAGTTTATCTGCTAACATCCCTCCTATTACAGGCGTGGCATAAATTAATGCTCCGTAGGAAGCATAAATTGTAGAAGCAATTATATCTCTGTTTTCTAATGCCTTATAAATCTCCTCAGTCATATATAGAATGAGAAGTGCTCTCATTCCATAGAATGAAAATCGTTCCCATAGCTCCGCAAAGAATAAGTAAAACAATCCCTTGGGATGCCCAAATAACTGTGGTTCTTGGTTAGTGTTCATAATTGACTTTGGCTCTGGTTTAAACTAAAAGAGCACCACTCGGGTGCTCTTTTCTTATGATTATAGGTCTTAATGTCCCCCTTCTAACAAGATATCTTCTGCACCGTGTGTTAATTTTTTTAATTTTTTAAGGAATACCATTAATAGCAATCCAAAGAGTACTGAGAAAATACCAATTCCAGCGAACACTTCCATTTCCCCGAATTCAGTAGCTGATTCGCCAAGTAATCCAGCTACCTTGTTACCCATACCTGTCATTGCAAAGTAAAGTCCCATCATAATAGATCCGTATTTTACAGGTGCAAGTTTAGTTACAAAAGATAATGCCACAGGCGATGAACTAAGTTCACCAATGGTATGTAATAAATACGCACCAACAATCCACCACATACTGGCTAAACCACCATCCGCAGCTTGCTTGGTTGCTCCTACCATTAAAACAAAGCCCATACCCATAATTACATTACCAACAGCCATTTTAAACACAGCCGATTCTTCTTTTCCTTTTACCCTACGAGCTGCCCAAAAACTTGCAAGAGGCACCCCTAATAAAATAATAAATACAGGATTAAAGAATTGAAATTG
>CAZDQR010000125.1:0-8808 GCA_964507315.1 uncultured Roseivirgaceae bacterium | reverse complement strand
CCTGCTTCCTACATAACAGGAGCGATTGATGAATCCATTCAATTAAATGCATACAAGATAGAAATTCCTTTAGAAGATTGTAACGGAAATGGTGGCTTGTCCAACTCAGCCCTAACCAACATATCAGTCCCTACAACCCAAGATATAATCATTAACGAAATTTTATTCAACCCTTATGCTGGAGGCTCTGATTTTGTGGAGATCTATAATAATTCTGAACATTATTTTAATCTTAAGAATTATCAGTTATCTAATGAGAACAATAGCTCTATGATTACTGATACAACGTTAGTATTTGCCCCGCAGCAATATTACGCACTGAGTGAAGATATCTCCTTCCTAAAAAATGAATACCTGGCTCCTGATAGCTCATTATTTGAAACTAAGATTCCAACAATGCCCAATGAGGAGGGGCTTATTATTCTAACATCAGCAAAAGGAGAAATGATTGACTCCATAATTTATAATGAAGACTACCATTTTTCCTTAATTGATAATGTAGAAGGCATTTCGTTAGAGCGAATTTCATTTTCAGAACCTTCAACCTCAAAAAGCAATTGGCGGTCAGCAGCCGAAAGCACTAATTATGCTACTCCTGGGTATAAAAACTCGCAATCAAGAGCTCCGTCAAGCGAAGGAACGATAACAGTTTCACCCGAAGTTATCACTCCAAATAATGATGGGCAAGCAGATTTTACACAAATTGGTTATTCCTTAGATGGCCTCTCTCAAACTATAAGCATTTCAGTATATAATTTGCAAGGTCAACTAATAAAAACGATTGCAAACAATTCAATTATTGCCCCTTCTGGCTTTTTTACGTGGGATGGCACCAACCAACAAGGTGGTGTTCTACCAACTGCCCATTATATAATAGTATCCGAAATTATTACTTCAGATGGAAGGATTTTAACATTCAGAAACAAAGTAGTGGTGGCAAATGGTTTTTAAAAAAAATTTTTTTTAGTTTTTATATAGGGTAAATAATTACTCAGTCGTAATAGTATAATCAAGAAATTTAAGCTTATATCAAATACCAAACTTAATGAATAAAAATAGTATCGAAATGAGAGATAAAATATTAGCAATTAGCAATAAGTTGCAATTAGCCAAGATAACTGAAAAAGAAGCAAAAAATCATTTATTGGTTTTATTTGGCGTTCTAAACCCAAGAGAACTGTTAGTTGCTTATGAGGAACATATGCTTAGAAGCACAGAAGGAGAACATAGATTGTATTGGGCAGAAAAAACAGTTGATAACTATATAAATAATCATTAGTGTCCGATAAAAAAGAAGGCCAAACCCCACCCTTGGTTCGTGTCCGCACCATAGTCGTTAACTTAGTTGGTTTTTAAGGCATAAAAAATAATGATAGGGTTATTTTTATCTTAGCAGTATTATATAGTAATCAATAAAAATTATTATACTTTTTTATATCATTTTTCGTACTAATTAATAATAACTCAACAACTTACACTTAATGATTAACTTAAAAGCACTTACTATAGTGCTGCTTTTTACTATTGGAGCCAGCAACCTCTTGGCTCAAAAACACACCATAAGTGGCTACATAAAGGACAAAGGCTCGGGCGAGTCCCTAATTGCTGCCAATGTATTTAACAAATCAGACCTAAAAGGCACGACCACAAACACCTATGGCTTTTACAGCCTTACATTACCTCAAGATAGCATAACGTTAATAGTGTCTTATGTGGGATATAATTCTGTAGAATCTACCTTTTATTTAGATAAAGACATTGAGCTTAATATTGAGTTAGCAAGCTCTATTGAGTTGGACGAGATTGTAATAACTGCCGAGGAAGAAATTCAGCAACAAACGCAAATGAGTGCTGTTACTGTTAAGGTAAAGCAAATACAAGCTTTGCCCTCTTTAATGGGCGAGGTTGATGTGCTAAAAGTCCTCCAGTTATTGCCAGGGGTGCAATCAGGTTCAGAAGGCAGCAGTGGGCTATATGTACGCGGTGGTGGCCCCGATCAAAATTTAATCTTATTAGATGGGGTTCCAATTTATAACTCCTCCCATTTGTTTGGGTTTTTCTCTGTGTTTAATGCCGATGCCATTAATAATGTGGAGTTAATAAAAGGCGGATTCCCGGCTCGTTATGGAGGACGGCTTTCTTCGGTTATTGATATTTCGCTTAAGGAAGGAAATGTAAAAGAATTTAAAGGTACGGCTACCATTGGCCTTATTGCTTCTAAAGTTACATTAGAAGCACCTATTATTAAAGACAAAACCAGTTTCTTGTTTTCTGCTAGAAGAACCTATATAGATGTTTTAGCACGCCCTTTTATAAAAAAAATAAATGTAGGCTACTACTTTTATGACTTAAATGCTAAAATAAATCATAAATTCTCAAATAATGATCGGCTTTATTTAAGTGGTTTTTTCGGCAAAGATAAAGGGCAAAGCAAATTAAAAGAATCGGACTTCGATGGTATCTCCACTAACGAAATTAGCCATGAATTCAAATTGCATTGGGGCAACATAATTGGCGCTGCTCGATGGAATCATTTATTTTCGCCTAAACTATTTAGCAACCTTACTTTAACCTATAGTAAATATAGTTTTTCAACGGGCAACAAAATTGATATCACATCTACAACAAATGGAAAAACCGTCAACGAATTGTTTTCTATTAAATACAATTCGGGCATAGTTGATTATGCGGCCAAAGTTGATTTTGATTTTATTCCTAACCCCAATAACTACATACGATTTGGAGTAAGTGCCATAAACCATTCATTTAACCCAGGGGTGTTGGCTTTTAAAACAAACTATGCCGATACCTTAGTGGGCTCATTTAGTACCTCTGCTTATGAATACGCTTCTTACATAGAAAACGATTTTAATGTGGGCAAAAAAGTAAAAATTAATGCTGGTTTCCATTTTTCTGGATTTGATGTAGAAAACGAATTTTATACATCTTTACAACCTAGGCTAGCCCTTAGGTATTTAATGAACAACGGCTATGCCATAAAAGCATCGTATGCAAAAATGGCTCAGTACATTCATTTATTATCTAATACTGGTATTGGCTTACCTACTGATTTATGGGTGCCCTCTACCAAAAAAGTTAAGCCTCAAACATCAGTACAATATGCATTAGGCTTAGCCAAAACCTTTAACAAATCATATGAGCTATCATTAGAAGGGTATTATAAGGAAATGAATAATTTAATTAGCTATAAAGATGGTGCTAGCTTTACCAGTGTAAACAAAGATTGGCAAGATAAAATTGAAATGGGTGGTAAAGGAACCAGTTATGGAGTTGAGCTATTTTTTCAAAAAAAATTAGGAAAACTTACTGGGTGGGCTGGATATACCCTTTCGTGGACCAACCGCCAGTTTAAAAATATTAATTTTGGTAAAGTTTATCCATATCGCTACGATAGGCGTCACGACATCAGTTTAACCTCTGTATATAAATTAAACAACAACATTCAATTTGCTGCTACTTGGGTGTTTGGCACAGGAAACTCAATATCGCTACCAACCAAAATATATTCAGGTAAAAAAACACCAAACGATTTAACCACACCTAGCGTAGAGTATTACGATGGTCGAAATGGATTTAGAATGAATGCCTATCACAGATTAGATTTTAGTATTGCTTTTATAAAAGTAAAAAAGAATGGTATTCGGAAACTAACTCTTGGCTTTTATAATATGTATAATCACAAAAATCCATTTTTTATTCAAGCTAAAAACGATATTAAAACAGGAAAACGGAAATTTATACAATACAGCCTAATGCCAATTATCCCTTCTATAAGTTACCGATTTGATTTTTAACTATTACAATTATGAAAAAGTTTATAAAAATAAATGCGTTAATATTACTCTTCTTTACTGGTTGCGAAACCGTAGTAGAAATAGATATACCTGTGGAAGCCCCAAGCCTTGTAATTAATAGTACTTTGGCCGTAGACTCATTAATTAAAATACATATTAGTAAAAGTAAACACATATTGGGCTCTGTTCCGTTTGATGTTGTTGATGGTGCAGTGGTTACTATACTTGAAAATGAGACCTTATTAACAACCTTGGTTAATAGCACCAACGGATGGTATATAGCCGCTGATTATAAACCAAAAAAAGGAAGTACCTATAATATAAAAGTTGAGAAAGAGGGTTTTGATACAGCCACTGCCCAAGTATATATACCTTTAGATACTGTAAAGATTCTTAGCGCAAAACTAGAATCAGAAAATACTATTTTGAAAGTCAATTTTAAAGATGATAATGATAAAACCAATTATTATGAAATTTTTGTAACAAAATCATATTACGACTACTCCTACGATTATTCAACTAGCTCTCCAGTTCTTATTGATTCTACATTTAATAGTTTTCCAATAAGCATTGAATCAAACGACCCTAGTTTAGAAGAATACCAAAATTATGGGCAGAGTATTTTTTTTAACGATGCCTTTTTTAATGGACAAACCTACACTATGAATTTGGACATTTTTGATTATGATGATTCTCAAAATAGCTCTCCCCCTTCACAAAGCAAACCCGTTTATAAAGTCTATATAAACAACACTTCAAAATCATATTATTTGCATGAACTTTCTACCCTATTAAAAAAATGGAATACTGACGACCCTTTTGCCCAACCTGTTACGGTTTTTAATAATATAGAAAATGGTTTTGGTATATTCGGTGGTTATAATACTGCTGTGTATAAAGTAGAAAAATGATTATAGCCTAAAACTCATTTTTCGATAGGTTGCAGGGCAGTTATTAAAATTCCTGCTAAACCACCGCAGTTTGTTGCTAAACCACTTTTATTGATAGTGCATATTTTAAAGGTGGCCCCATAGAAATCTAACGTGTTTTAAATTTTGATAATTTTAGAGCACAAAAAACCAAAGGTAAAAATTTATGAAGAAGAGAATTGTTTTCAGAACTCGTACCCTCACTAATTTTCTTCTAGCTAGATAATGTCACTCTTTGAAATGGCCAACCGTAACAATAAATATTCAGATTAATGATGTAAGGGCAACTAGTAAATTCCTTAGCTAAAAACACTATTATTATATCATCCTTAGTTGAACCAAATCTTCAAAGTGGCAAAGTACTAAAAGTACTAACTAAAGGTTATGTATTAGAACTAGTATTGAGGAGCCAAACAGCAATAAATCAGAAATTTTATTTTTCAACGTAGCATCACTATGGTTATCATAAACAAATTAATAATACATAAAAATATATTTTAAATGCTATATACTTTTGTAATGCATATTTCGTATTACTATCAACCAACAACCTATTTGAAATGACCAAACTATACTTGCTCATTGCAGTACTTATAACTCTCGGAGCTTACAGTCCCATTTTGGCTCAAAGCCACACCATTAGTGGCTATATAAAAGACAAAGCATCAGGAGAGTCATTGATTGCCTCCAACGTGTTTAATAAAGCTGATTTAAAAGGCACTACCACTAATACCTATGGTTTTTACAGCCTTACTCTACCCCAAGATAGCATCACATTGGTTGTTTCTTATGTGGGCTATACTTCGGTAGAATCTACCTTTTATTTAGATAAAGACATAGAGCTTAATATTGAGTTAGCAAGCTCTATTGAGCTAGACGAGATTGTAATAACTGCCGAAGAAGAGATTCAACAGCAAACTCAAATGAGTGCTGTTACTGTTAAGGTAAAGCAAATACAGGCTTTACCCTCTTTAATGGGCGAAGTGGATGTGCTAAAAGTATTGCAATTATTACCAGGAGTACAGTCGGGTACAGAAGGAAGCAGTGGCTTATACGTGCGAGGTGGTGGGCCCGATCAAAATTTAATTTTATTAGATGGAGTGCCCATTTATAACTCCTCCCATTTATTTGGCTTCTTCTCGGTATTTAATGCTGATGCCATTAATAATGTGGAGTTGATAAAAGGCGGATTCCCCGCTCGTTATGGAGGACGGCTTTCTTCGGTAATTGATATTTCACTTAAAGAAGGAAATGTAAAAGAATTTAAAGGTACAGCCACCATTGGCCTTATTGCGTCTAAGGTTACATTGGAAGCACCCATTATTAAAGACAAAACCAGTTTTCTGTTTTCTGCGCGAAGAACTTATATTGATATATTAGCACAGCCCATCATAAAAGCCCAAAATAATGGGGGCTCAGCAGGTTATTATTTTTATGACCTCAACGCCAAAATAAATCATAAGTTTTCTAATAACGACCGACTCTATTTAAGTGGTTTTTTTGGCAAAGATAAAGCGTACAGTAAATTTTCAGGCTCTTATGTAGATGGAGCTAATTCAAGTTCATACACAGATAAGTTCGGATTAAATTGGGGAAATGCTATCGGTGCCGCTCGTTGGAACCACTTATTTAACCCTAAATTATTTAGTAATCTTACCCTTACATATAGCAAGTATAACTTTGCTGTTTTTGAAGAAAATACTACGAGCACAACAGATAATTCCGGTACTAAAACTGAAACCTTTGCCATTCAGTACGATTCTGGGATTGAAGATTTTGCCGCAAAATTAGATTTCGATTTTATTCCAAACCCAAACCACTACGTTCGGTTTGGTGCCAATGGAATCAATCATTCTTTTAATCCAGGGGTACTAGCCTATAAATCTACCGATGTGGATACTGTAGCTGGTTCGTTTCAAACCAAGGCCTTTGAGTTTGCCACCTATATAGAAGATGATTTTAGAGTTACTGACAAATTAAAGGTAAATGCAGGATTGCATTTTTCTGGGTTTGATGTTGAAAACACCCTATATACTTCTCTCCAACCAAGAATTGCTGCTCGATATCTACTAAATAGCAGTATTTCTGTTAAAGCATCGTACTCCCAAATGGCGCAGTATATTCATTTGCTTTCCAATAGCGGCATTGGCTTGCCCACAGATTTATGGGTGCCCTCCACCAGCAAAGTAAAACCTCAAACCTCGTATCAATATGCAATTGGCGTAGCCAAAAAGTTTAATAAATCGTATGAGCTTTCGGTAGAAGGATATTATAAAAAAATGGATAACCTGCTTGAGTATAAAGATGGTGCAAGCTTTACAAGCGTAAATAAAGATTGGCAGGATAAAATTGAAGTGGGTTCTGGTACTAGCTATGGAGCGGAAGTGTTCTTTCAGAAAAAACTAGGAAAAATCACAGGCTGGGTAGGTTACACGTTATCGTGGACCAATAGGCAATTTGAAAATGTGAATTTTGGAAAACCATTCCCATACCGCTACGACCGAAGACACGATGTAAGTGTAACTTCTGTGTATAAACTAAGCGAGAATATTCAATTAGCAGCAGCTTGGGTGTACGGCACAGGTAATGCAGTTTCCTTGCCCACAAAATCTTATTTAAAGAATGGAGCAAACCAAGGAGATTATTATGGAAACTATGGAACTGATATCCAATATTATGAGGGACGAAATGGCTATCGTATGGAAGCCTACCATCGCCTTGATTTTAGTATAGCTTGGACCAAAGTGAAAAAGAATGGAATTCGAAAATTAACTCTCGGTTTTTATAATATGTATAATCATAAAAACCCATTCTTTATTCAGCAAGGTTACAACTACCAAACAGGGCAGAAAAAATTTGTTCAATACAGCTTAATGCCTATTATTCCATCCATTAGTTATCGTTTCGATTTTTAAGTTACTTATTATGATAAAGACCTTTCTTTTTATTTCTAGTATAGCTTTAATGCTCTCATGCGAAACGGTTGTTGATATCAATATTCCTGTTGAGCCTCCTCAATTGGTCTTGAACAGCACTATGATTGATGGCGAATTTTATTGGGCAAACCTCACACAAAGCCAACATATATTGAACTCAAAAAATTATGAACCAGTGGAAGGGGCGATTGTCGAGGTTTATTCTGAAAACAAGCTTATAGCAACTATCCCTGATAGCTTAAATGGCAATTACATATCGGCAAATTTTAAGCCAGTAAAAGGAAAATCATATCAAATAAAAATACAAAAGTCTGGTTATGATGTGATTACGTCCGATGTAGCTATCCCGTTAGACACCGTGAAAATTATTGCCGTAAGGATAGATACGGTTGAAATAAATGAATTTGGTTATACTTCAGAATATTTAAAATTTGGAGTAGATTTTAAAGATGATGCAAACACTAAAAACTATTATGAGATATCTGTAAATCGAACATATTACGAATACGTATATGACTATTCTTTCTCTCCACCGTTATTCATAGACTCTGTTTTTAGAACAGATCAAATGTTTGTTGAAACTCGAGACCCTTCTTTGGAAGAATACCAATCCTATGGTTATAGTATTTTATTTGACGATGAGTTTTTCGATGGGAATACTCACACTGTAAACCTCCTCTATTATGAAAACCAGATTTGGGAAGATGGCTCGTCTCCGTATGGCCCTTACACCTACTATGTGGTAATGAATAATACGTCAAAATCATATTACTTATATGAGCTTTCTAGCGCATTGCAAAGCTGGAATATTGATAACCCATTTGCCCAACCCGTAACGGTGTATAATAATATTGAAAATGGATTTGGTGTATTGGGAGCCTATAACACAGCAGTGTATAAGGTAGAATAAACACGGTCTTTTAAATGTTTTCTACAATTGAATGCAACCCTTCTTACTGGCTAAGATTCCTTCGGAATGACCTGCTATTAGGAGAGTCCATTTGCGATAATAAATCAATTAAGCAAACACAGCCGCCAACAGTCCAAACATTAGAATAAAACCGGTAAAAAGTACTTTCCAAACAGTATGGGCTCTTTTAAGTTCTATAAACTGGTAGCCAATTCCTA
>CAZDQR010000124.1:0-8868 GCA_964507315.1 uncultured Roseivirgaceae bacterium | reverse complement strand
ATTGCTAATTGTCTTTTTATGTTTTTTAATCATTGCCCACTCAAATATAGCAGGGAAATATTGCTGCATTATGCGCGTAAATTTACCAATAGCCGATAGTGTTTGTTTATAGGTTCGTTGTTCAATTCCTTTTACAAAGTAGTTAGCCACTTCGCTCAAAGGCATTCTCTTAAATTGGGTACGCACGGGCATTGGTTTAATATTCCCTTCGGCATCATAATAAGTTTTATCCAGGTCATTTTCAGCAAAGCCTACATAATTAATACCCACATGTATGCCCGTTCCTGCTAATTCTATTTTTAATGATTGCACCAACCCTGTAAGCGACATTTTGGAAGCAGAATAGGCCGAGTAGTTGGGCAGCCCCATATAGCCAGCAATACTTCCTGTAAATACAACACTTCCTTTTGAGTTTTTTAAGTGAGGCAAGGCTGCCTTTGTAGGAAATAATACGCCCATAATATTGGTATGAAATACATTTTCAAATACTTCAGGACTAGTCTCGGCAATGCTTCCTTCCATGGCGATGCCCGCATTATTTATCAGAATATCTAATTGTCCATATTCCGAAATTGTTTCTGCAATAAGTCGTTCACAGTCCTTATATTTTCCCACATCAGCCGATATTGCCAAGGTTTCATACCCTAAGTTTCTTAGCTCTTCTTTAGTTTTATTCAGCTTCTCCCCATTACGACCATTCAAAACCACTCTTACTCCTTTTTCAGCCAATGCAATGGCTATGGCCTTACCAATTCCTTGGCTGGAACCGGTTATAATGGCTACTTTATTTTGTAGGTTTATTTTCATTTCTTAGTAAGATATCCATTTTCTCTAAACCAATCAAAGGCTTCATTAACTGCTATTTTAATCGGTGTTTGAGGCATGTCCAACTCCTTAACCGCTTTTGCAGCTGTAAAGTAATTAGTTATTAAGCTTAATTTGGCAACCGACAAACTCACCTTGGGTTCTGTGTTGGTTAATTTCGCAAACATTTGAGAAATAAAACCATAAAACAAAATAAACACATTAGGTATTTTAAGGGAAGGAGGCTTTATTGATAATTCATCAGCAACCATTTGATTAAACTCCTTATAACTCAAATTCTCGTTTGCCATTAGGTAACATTCTCCGCTTCTCCCTTTCGTAAGTGCATTGCAGGCCGCCACTGCTACATCTTTTACATATACAAAATTCTTGCCTCCATTGGTGTAACCTGGTATTTCCCCATTGTATAAGGCGAGCAATAGGGCTCCGCTACTTGGTTTTGTATCGTACGGCCCTAACATAAACGTAGGATTTAGAATTACCGCATCAAGCCCTTCCTGCTCCACAGATTTTAATATGGCTTCTTGCGCTTCCAATTTAGAATCTATATAATCCAAACCATATTTTGCTGACTTAAAAGGGGAGTTTTCATCGCCAGGCTGATCTATTTTACCATGCCCAAAAGAAGTAGCAGTACCAATAGCAACCAGTCGTTTTGCCTTATTTTTTAAGGCTGCACTAATTACATTTAGTGTACCATCATAATTAACTTTTCTAATAATCTCAGAACGTTGTGGCCAAATAGAAGTATTTGCTGCTGCGTGGATAATAAAATCGCATCCACTTGCTGCTTCCTCTACTTCTGATGGGTTAAGAATATCGCCTTCTATCTTATTGATGGGCAGATTATCTAAGGTTGTAACGGGGCTCTTTTTTTGAACAAAGGCATTTATTTCAAAACCTCTTGTTAACAGCTCTCTTACAATATTATTGCCTAAAAATCCATCGGCTCCTGTTACGAGTACTTTCATAGTATTAACAATTTTTAGGCAACGATTCTCCATTAAACGAAATCAAGCTATCCAGTCTGATAGATTGACCATTTTCAAGCAGCATATATTCCACCTTACTTTTTACGTAAAGTGTCTTAATGATGGATTCAATAATTACAGTTTCACCCTCTTTCTCAAATTCAATTATTGATACTTTTCGCAAAGTAGCGGCTTCCTCTAAATAGTCATAAAAAGAACAGCTGATAGGAATATACGTGGCTGTATTATCCATTTATGAGTTCGATAGCATCGTTAAATTCTTCGGGTGTATTTACATTAGTAAGTGCTTGCACATTTCTATCTGTTAACACTTCCACATCACTATTTATAAGCACCTTTCGAGGGCAAGAATATCCTTTGGAAAGGAAGTCCAACATACGAGGATATGCCCTTGGTTCCCAAATTGAAATAAGAGGTTCTGGAAATTCATTTTGCGGATCGATAAAACAAGTAGCCAATTTCGATGGGTTTCTATGTTCCACTAAATTGGTAATGGTGGCCTCATCTAAGAAAGGCAAATCAACTGCTATTACTAACCACGCCACATTAGGCTCTTCCATAAAAGCACTTAAAATGCCGCCATAAGGACCTAATCCTATAAATTTATCAGTAATGCTTGCCACTTCAAAATCTTCACTTTGAGCTTCATCACGGCTTGATACAAATATTTTTTCGCATACATTTTCTAATAATTCAATAGCGTGCTTATGCTGAGGTTTATTATGATATTCGAGCTGGGACTTATCCGAATTCATTCTAGTACTTTTACCTCCTGCCAATACTAAGCCGTACAGCTTAGGAATTCTATTTCGCAGCCATCCATCAATAAATTGAGTAATTTTCTCTAATTCAGAAGATTTATAAACGGGAACATCTGTATTATTAATGTGTGCAACTAAATAATCAGGTACTGCCTCAATGGAATCCTCTAAAATTACCATAGCCACATTGGTAAGCTTATCTTGTTTTTTAGCTAGGTCTTTTTTAGGGTGCACAAAGGCAATTTGAGTAGCCGCTTTATGATGATTGGCATTAATAAGCGTGAGGTCGATATTCCTAAAATCTGGTTCTTCGTTTAACGAATCTGACCTTTTAAAAGAGACCTTATCTACATACTCAGTAACAGCCCCATAATGCAAAGCACTCCAGCCCTCTTCTTCAGGTGCGTTATGATCTGCATCAATATACCCAACATTCCAGTGAGCCTTTAAAGAATTGATCAGTATTGCGGATAATGCTTTAATTTCTCCACAAGGAGCCCCCATTATTCCAAGCTCATTTCTGCCAAATTTGCCTCCTATTGGCTTTTGTAATTTTGTATGTTTTTTATGCGACATAATAATTTTAAAATTATGATGTAAAAAATATTCTATGCGAATTTAAAATCCTTCTTCCCTCCCGTTTTTTCCAGTAAACGAGTACTAATAATTTCGATATGATGGCTCATTGCTTTGCACATATCATACACGGTTATAGCGGCAATACTAGCTCCTGTAATGGCTTCCATTTCGATCCCCGTTTTTGCTTCTACCTTGGCCGTGCACGTAATAATAGCTTTAGTATTTTCAGTTGTGATTTCAATTTTACAATCCTCCATTCCTACTGGATGGCAAAATGGAATAAGCTCAGCCGTTTTTTTAGCACCCATGGTTCCAGCTATAATAGCTGTATGAAAAACAGGGCCTTTTTTTGAGTATAACTCCCCATTCTTTAACTCTGCCATTATTTCTGCACCAAGTTCCACTATACTTTGCGCAACAGCTACTCGTTGCGTGATTTGCTTTACAGAAACATCCACCATAGCAGGATTACCTTTGTGGTCTACATGTGTTAATTTGCTCATTTGTATTCAATTATTTGGGGTAGAACAAAGATAACTAATGATTGCGGTATTACTTTTACCAAAACTTTTTTTGATATGATAACAGTTGCAGAAATAGACAAAATAATCCTCGATTCAATAAAAATTACGGAAATCGAGCAGGTTAAATTTGATCATTGCTTAGGCAGGGTATTAGGCGAAGATATTATTGCTGATAGGGACTTCCCTCCTTTTGATCGAGTAATGATGGATGGGATTGCCATTCGTTTTACCGATTGGCAAGCAGGCAAAACGAGCTTTAAGGTGCAAGGGTTATTACCCGCTGGTTCTCCAGGGATTACCCTAGAAGAATCTGGCAATTGCA
The DNA here is from genome assembly GCA_964507315.1 of uncultured Roseivirgaceae bacterium. Lineage (GTDB taxonomy): Bacteria > Bacteroidota > Bacteroidia > Cytophagales > Cyclobacteriaceae > JAKISE01. The sequence continues at coordinate 4,865 of CAZDQR010000124.1, read as the reverse complement.
TTGAAGTAATGACAGGGGCGGTTTGTCCTTCGCATGCAGATATCATAATCAAGTATGAAGAGGTTACTGTAAAAGATGGTGTTGCCATAATTGATGAAGGTATTGAGGTAAGAGCAAATCAGCATGTGCATCCACAAGGCTCCGACAGAAAAGCAAGTGATGTACTTATCAATAAAGGAACCCAAATAACCGCTGCTGAAATTGGTGTTTTGGCCACTGTAGGCAAGAGCAAAGTATTAGTTCAAAAAAGATTAAAAGTGGCCATTGTTGCCACTGGTGACGAATTAGTAGAAATAGACAAAATGCCTTTGGCGCATCAGATTAGAAAATCGAATGTGTATAATTTACAGGCTCACTTAACTACCAAAGGATATACCAGCAATATCTTCCACATTGTGGATGATAAAAAGAAGCTCAAAAATTCATTGGAGAATATTTTAAAAGAACACGAAGTAGTAATTCTAAGTGGAGGTGTGTCTAAAGGAAAACTAGATTTTGTACCAGAGATTTTGGCTGAATTAGGAGTTGAAAAACTTTTTCATTTTGTAAAACAACGCCCAGGTAAACCGTTTTGGTTTGGTACCTACACCAATGGAGCTGTGTTTGCCTTACCTGGCAATCCAAACTCTACATTTGTTGGCTTAAACCGCTATGTACTTCCCTTTTTGTTAAGAAGCGAAGAACTTGAACCAACAAAAGTAAAAGCAAAATTGGCCAAGGATTTTTCCTTTAAACCTGACCTAACTTACTTCTTGCAAGTTAAGCTAGCCTATACCAACGAAGGACAATTTATGGCTACACCATTACCTGGCCACGGCTCTGGCGACTTAGCTAATTTGGTAGATGCTGATGGATTTTTGGAGCTGCCAATGGGTACAATTGACTTTAAAAAAGGAGAAGTGTTTGATTGTTTTGTGTATAGATTTTAAATTTTTAGCATCTTAGTTCAAGGTTTTTAATTTAAAATCCACCCTCTTTTTGAAGGACTTATATGTGCATCAAAGAAGTATAAAATAATAAGATTACACATTTGAACTTCATAAAACATAAATAAACCAGTCATCCTGACTTTATTTCAAAATCTAGGTAAATGGTGTTTATCTTCTGAAATAAATTAAGAATGTCCATATATTTGATGTTACAAGCAAGCCTTTTGAAAAGACAGAAAATATATGATTAAGACCAGGATATTTGAACTAGTACAAAAAGGTTCACACGGACAGAAAACTAATCTAATATTTGACTATTCTATTCTGACACTTATCGTTCTTAGTATTGGTTCTATTATTTTGGAGTCAATTCCTGAAATAAACAAAGAATTTGGAAACCAACTTCGGGCATTTAACATTTTTACGGTTGTTGTTTTTTCCATTGAGTATTTACTAAGATTGTACGTTTGCGATTTAACACACCCTACTGATAACAAAGTGAAATCTGTGCTTAAATTTATCTTTTCCGGATACGGTTTAATAGACCTGTTGGCAATCCTCCCCTTTTACATTCCAATGCTCATAAAAGTCGATCTTCGCTTCTTGAGGGTTCTAAGATTAACCCGAGTTCTAAGAATTTTAAAAGTAAACCGGTATAACAACTCACTTATACTAATTTGGACAGTTATCAAAGAAAAACGATCTGAACTTGCCGTGACTGGTTTCGTGACACTATTACTGCTTATTTTTGCTTCGTTCATAATGTATTATGTAGAAGGACCCTCTCAACCTGAGGCATTCCCTAACATATTATCTGCTATGTGGTGGGCAGTGGCAACTTTGACAACTGTTGGATATGGTGATATTTATCCAATCACTGGACTTGGAAGAATGCTTAGTGGTTTTATTGCACTACTTGGCATTGGAATTGTTGCTTTGCCAACAGGTATTATTAGTGCAGGATTCATCAGTAAAATTGATAGCTCAAAAACAGAAATTGATATTAAAAAATGCCCTCATTGCGGAGAGGTAATAGAATAATCTCTTCGCCTTTAATAGATAACCCTATAAAATCAAGAGTGTCAACTTCTAATAAACACATCACCCAAACAACTCAATCTGCTCAGGCAATAATTTAAAAGTCATACGGTGGTAAGGGGTAACTCCCAGTTTTCGAATGCCATCTCTATGCGCTTTTGTGGGGTAGCCCATATTCTTAGTCCAACCATAGCCAGGATACTCCTTATCCAATTTTAGCATATACTCATCTCTGTAAGTTTTAGCTAAAATAGAAGCTGCGGCTATTGACAAATACTTACCATCACCTTTAATTATGCACTCGTGGTTAATAGATGGATAAGCTTTAAATCGGTTGCCATCAATTAATAATAACTCTGGGGCTTGGTTCAACTTTTCAACAGCTTTATGCATAGCTAAAAACGAAGCATTTAAGATATTAATTTCGTCAATCTCTTTATGGTCCACAAACGCAACGGCATAAGCAATAGCATCTTGCTCTATTTCAGTTCGTAGCTGATTTCTATTTTTTGAGCTCAGTTTTTTAGAATCATTAAGCAAGGCATTCGTGTAGTTCTTTGGAAGAATAACAGCTGCAGCCACAACGGGCCCAGCCAAACAACCACGACCCGCTTCATCGCAGCCTGCTTCTATTAAATTAGGGGTAAAATTGGATAGTAACATTATTGGCGAATTTACAATCATTCTTACAGATAGCTAACCTTAAATGGGCTATTTTTGGCGGCTTGCTTAACTCATTATGACGATAAAAGAACACCTTAAAATAAATGTAAACCTAGCCGTGCCAGTAATGGCAAGTCAGCTTGGTCAGGTTATGGTGGGTGTAGCTGATAATATGATGGTAGGTCAAGTAGGGTATATACCATTGGCGGGTGCTTCTTTGGGTAATGCTATCTTCTTCTTTTTTATGGTATTTGGGCTAGGTGTTTCGTTTGCAATAACTCCTTTGGTTGGTTTTGCTCAAGGGGAGGGAAATAACAAACAAATTGGTCAAGTACTTCGCCACGGGCTCGTAATCAATACTATACTGGGTATAATTTTATTTATTGTAGTGATGATTGCTGCTAATTATCTCCACCTTTTAGGGCAAGAGCAAGCGGTAGTAGAACAGGCAACACCCTATATGTTTGTTATTGGGTTTTCAATGATTCCATTCCTTGTATTTCAATCGTTTAGGCAATTTAGTGAAGGTTTATCAATGACTAAAATACCTATGATCGTATCTGTTAGCATGAATATACTCAACATCATACTAAACTATATTTTGATCTATGGGAAATTTGGCGCACCCGAATTAGGATTATTAGGCGCAGGTATTGCCACACTTATTTCAAGAATAATGATGGCTATAGTAATGGTTTTATATGTACTAAAACATCATTCTTATAAACCCTATTTAGCAAGTTTAGGAATTAAAAACCTGGACGTTACACTGATCAAAGATCTACTAAAAATTGGGATTCCTGCAGGATTGCAATTTGTATTTGAAGTAGGTGCTTTTAGTATGGCCGCTTTAATGATGGGCTGGATTGGTGCTCCTACACAAGCGGCCCACCAAATTGCCATCAATATGGCATCTATCTCCTATATGACTGTCTCTGGGCTGGGAACGGCAGCAGCCATTAGAGTTGGAAATCAATTAGGCAAGAAACAATACAAAACAATGAAAAATGCAGCACTCACATTAATAGCCATGGGCACCGCTTTGATGATCGTATTTGCGGGCATTTTTATTATTGGTAAAGACACATTGCCGTTACTTTATAATGATCAACCTGAAGTAGTTAGCATTGCCGCTGGTTTACTGATAATAGCTGCATTATTTCAACTAAGTGATGGCGTTCAAGTGATTTCATTGGGAGCCCTAAGAGGGATGAAGGATGTGAAAATTCCTACACTTATCACATTTTTAGCGTATTGGGTAATTGCACTTCCATTAGGGTATGTTTTAGGCTTTAGTTATGGTTATGGAGCATCAGGTATTTGGTTCGGACTTTTTCTAGGCCTTACCATTGCAGGTATTTGGGTGTTTGCTCGCTTTATAAAATTATCCAATAGGCAAATCGCACAGTCTGGTGTTGAGTAAGCTTTAACGAGCATTCTCAATTATTAAAAGGATTTACTCTACATTAGTACAGAATTCTAATTTAATTTGTTCCAAGATGCACGCCCGAAAACCACAAGATTCCGACACCACCATTACCGAATTAATGATTCCTTCTTATGCCAATTTTGGAGGCAAAATTCATGGGGGTATGTTGCTTTCTTTAATGGATAAAGTGGCCTATGCATGTTCCACCAAGCATGCTGGCAATTACTGTGTTACGGTTTCGGTAGATACTGTTGATTTTCTTCAGCCTGTGGAGGTAGGTGATTTAGTTTCGCTCATGGCACGTGTAAATTATGTAGGTAATTCATCCCTAGTAATTGGCATAAAAGTAATTACTGAAAATGTAAAAAAGCGAACTGTAAAACATACCAACACAAGCTACTTTACCATGGTGGCAAAAAACGATAATAATAAAACAACCAAAGTGCCTCCTCTACTTTTAACAACTCAAGAAGAAGTGCGAAGATTTGCTGAATCTATTTTGCGTAAAGATTTAAAGGATTACCATCGCAAAAAAATGGATGAAAAAAAATCTCATTTCGATCTTTCTGAACAGCTGGATGAACTAAATAAGTATAATTGTGAAATTAAGTTGGATAACTAATTACTAATAACTCTTGCGCAAGTGTCCATCTATGCAGATAGCCTAAATTCAATAATTGCTTTTTTTATTCTGGGGAACGAAGAATTTTATTAAAGAAGAAAGCGATTGTTTTTATGTAGAAGAGTCCTCCTAGTGTAAGCTTCCCCAAAAACTGGACGGTTTAGAAGTGGAGAAAACCCACTAA
>CAZDQR010000123.1:0-8914 GCA_964507315.1 uncultured Roseivirgaceae bacterium | reverse complement strand
ATTTATTGTTTTGAAATTTAAAATATCACTCCGAACTTATTGGGGGCTAAACTACATGGCTAGTCAGCTAAAAATTAGCCAACGGCAATATTGCAGAATAGAAAAGGATGAAACGGAATTAACCTTGAAAAAACTTGAGTCTATTGGTGAAATTTTGGAGGTTACACCTCAACAACTTTTTGGGTTTGATGAAAAATTTATTTTTCAAAATTGCGAGAATGCTTTTGGTACAAATCAAAACTATTATGCTTATTCTGAAAAAGAACGTGAGCTTTTTGAAAAACGCATTGCACACCTAGAGGGTGAAATATTATTTTTGAGAAACCAGTTAGAAACAAAGTAAACTAATCTTTCGTTATCTAATTTTTTCTTTTTTGCAGCAAAGAATATTATCTAAGTTAGATTAATCCAAATTCTTTTGTCCTTAGTTGTTTCACACTTTTCAACAATTGTTTTGTAGAATTGTGCAACAAATAAATACTAATCAAACAAGACTAAAATGAAACTACGAATGCTTTGGACACTCCTGCTGGCAGTGCTCTTAGGAAGTGCTTATGCACAAGAAGGCCGCATTAAATTTGAAGAATACGACCTCGACAACGGACTGCATGTTATCCTGCACCAAGATAACACAACTCCTATTGTAACGGTATCTGTTCTTTACCATGTTGGATCTAAAAATGAACCAGAAGGAAGAACAGGTTTTGCACACTTTTTTGAACATCTTATGTTCGAAGGGTCTCCAAATATTGAAAGAGGGCAGTTTTTTAAGATTATTGAAGCGGCAGGTGGTTCGTTAAATGCTAATACCTCGCACGATAGAACCTTTTATTATGAAACCCTACCTTCTAATCAATTAGAACTTGGACTTTATATGGAGTCTGAAAGAATGTTGCACGCAAAAATTGATTCTACGGGTATTGCAACCCAGAAAGAGGTGGTGAAAGAAGAAAAAAGGATGCGTATTGATAACCGTCCTTATATGAGCTTTCAAGAAAAGATGTTTAAAGCGGCTTACCATGGTACTAATTACGAATGGACTCCTATTGGGTCATTTGCTGATATAGATGCGGCCACAGATCAAGATTTTGCAGACTTTTACAACACATTTTATGTGCCCAATAATGCCACGCTTTCAATAGCAGGTGATATTGATAAAGTGCAAGTAAAAGAACTAGTTGCTAAATATTTTGCTGAAATTAAAAAAGGGACCAATGAAATTCCAAGGCCAACGATAGTGGCCCCAGATATGGGTGGAGAAGTAAAGGAAGAGGTTTTTGATAATGTACAACTTTCTGCCGTTATGTATGGCTACAGAATGCCAAAACAGGGTACAGATGATTATTATGCCTTACAAATGCTAACAACACTACTTTCGGGCGGTCAAAGCTCTCGACTTTATAAAGAATTGGTAGATAATGAAGAGGTTGCTGCGCAAGTATTTGCTTTTCCTTATTCTTTAGAAGAAGGTGGATTATTTATTACTATTGGTTTAGCCAATCTAGGTAAATCCCCAGAAGACTTGGATGCAGCTATGCAAAAGCAAATCGATTTGGTAAAAGAAGAATTAATAAGCGATACGGAGTATCAAAAGCTGCAGAATCAAATGGAGAACAACTTTGTTTCAAGCAATTCAACCGTGCAAGGTATAGCTGAGAGCTTAGCTGATTATTATGTGTACTTTGGAGATGCTAACTTAATTAATAGTGAGATAGATCGCTATATGAAGGTTACTAAGGAAGACATTATGAATGTGGCCAAAAAATACCTTACCAAAGACAATAGAGTTAATCTATACTACTTACCGAAATCGGCTCAGCAAAAACCAGAAGATCCAGCAGTAGAAACAGATAACTAATTAAAATGAATTACGAAGAGAAAACAACTCAATAGCACGTCATTGCGAGGAACGAAGCAATCTAAGTCAATAATTTATTTGATTTAAAAATTCTTCACTTTGCTAAGAATGACAGGTTAATGCTTTCTCTAAGAATCATAAAATAAGAAATCAAATGAAAAAAATATTTATATACATACTTGCACTGGGCTTTATTGGCACTGCAAATGCACAAGTGGATAGGTCTAAACTACCTGTTCCAGCCTCTGCAAAATCGATTCAAATCGGAGATTATGAGTCGTTTACACTTAAAAATGGAATGAAGGTGTTTGTGGTAGAAAACCATAAACTACCTCGAGTTACACTTAGCTTAGTATTTGATCACGAACCTGTAATGGAAGTTGATAATGCTGGTTATGTTGATATGGTGGGTACAATGTTACGTAGAGGTACAACCACCAGAACCAAAGAACAATTAGATGAAGCCATTGATTTTATTGGTGCTAGCTTAGGTGCAAGTGCTACTTCATTATATGCCTCATCTCTTACCAAGCACCAAGAAAAATTATTAGAATTAATGTCGGATGTGCTTTTTAATCCAACTTTTCCTGCAGAAGAATTGGAGAAAATCAAAACCCAAACAATCTCTGGTTTAGCAGCTAATAAAGAAGATGCTAACAGTATTTCGGGTAATGTAACTACTGCATTGGTGTATGGTAAAAATCATCCTTACGGAACGTTAACCACAGAAGAAACAGTTGGTAATATCAAAATCGAAGATATTAAAAATTATTACCAAACCTATTTTAAACCAAACATTGCATACCTAGCAATCGTTGGTGATATTAACAAAAAAGAAGCCCAGAAATTAGTAAAAAAATATTTTTCTAAATGGGAACAAGGGGATGTGCCAGTATCTACCTATGAAATGCCTAAGGCACCTGAAAAAACGTTTGTTGCATTGGTAGACAAAGCTTCAGCTGTTCAATCGGTTATTGATATTACATATCCTGTTGAGTTAAAAACAGGTACACCCGATGTAATAAAAGCAAGAGTTTTAAACCAGATACTTGGTGGTAGTGGTTCGGCTCGATTATTTACGAATTTAAGAGAAGACAAGGCTTATACCTATGGAGCATATTCTTCTTTGAGCAGTGATATGTTAGTGGGCGCATTTAGTGCTTCTGCAAGTGTTAGAAACGAAGTTACAGACAGTGCTTTTAATGAATTTATCCTTGAGTTAGATAAAATTAGAACGGAGGATGTTTCTGAAGACGAAATCAATTTAGCAAAGAGCTCAATCGCAGGTAGTTTTGCTCGATCATTAGAGCGTCCTCAAACTGTAGCTCAATTTGCAATTAATACAGCTCGCTACAATTTACCAGAAGATTACTACAGCAGTTATTTGCAACATGTGCAAGCGGTATCTATTGCAGATGTAAAAGCTATGGCTCAAAAGTATATACATCCTGATAAGGCTTATTTTACTGTTGTTGGAAAAGCTTCTGACATTAATGATAAATTAGCTGTGTTTGGCGAAGTAAAATACTTTGATAATTATGGAAATGAGTATACTCCAAGCGATGCGCCTCAATTACCTGCTGGGCTTACAGCTGAAAAGGTAATTGCAGATTATGTAAAGGCATTAGGTGGCGAAGAAGCTATTAAAAATCTTAAAACGCTAAAGATCGAGAGTGCTGCTGATTTTCAAGGAAGAACAATCAATATTACCAGTATTAAAATGGCTCCTAATAAAATGTACACCTTAATATCCATGGGTGGAGTGATGGAGCTAAGTAAGCAAATTTATGATGGAGAGCATTATGCGGTATATTCACAAGGGCAAAAAACGCCAGATGATGTTAATCTTACCAAAGATGCTGCTATAACTTCTGCTCTTTATCCTCAATTACAATATAAAGAACTTGGCGTTACATTAAAATTAAATGGCGTTGAAAAGGTAGGTGATGATTATGCATATTCTGTAGATGTAATTTTGCCAACAGGCACTCGTTCAACTGAGTTTTTTGATGTAAAATCCGGGTTAAAGGTTAGAGAGGTTAGTTATGTTAAGACTCCTCAAGGAGAAGTTGCTCAAAAAATTGATATGAAGGATTATGCAGAGGAAGGCGGAATAATGATTCCCCATACGATGATAATTCCTTTAGGTGGTCCAATGACAATGGAGGCTAAGGTTACTTCGGTTGAAGTAAATGGCACAGTTGATGAAGCAATATTTAAGGTAGAATAAAAACATATTTATCAATTCTAATAATGGGTTTGCAATTTTAGATTTAATCCCTATCTTTGCAGCCCATTTAGAATATTCGAATAGCATACTATAATGAAAAGAACATACCAACCTTCGGAACGCAAAAGAAGAAACAAGCACGGTTTTAGAACCAGAATGGAATCTGCTGCAGGTCGTTCAGTTTTAGCCAACAGAAGAGCTAAAGGAAGAAAAAAATTAACCGTATCTAGCGAAAAAAGGCATAAAAGATAATTAGCCTTTAAGCTATTCTATTTATCAAATGGAAGAGTTTGATAAAATAGAAAAATGCACATTTTCGAAAGACGAAAGACTTTCGAGTAAAAAAGAGATTCAGGAGCTATTTAAAAATGGCTCCTCTTTTTATTTATACCCTTTTAAGGTTATCACTTTCCCAACGGCAGAAGTAAATCGGCATCAAATTCTTTTTTCGGTTCCTAAGCGTATTTTTAAGAGGGCTGTAGATCGCAATCTATTAAAACGTAGAATGCGTGAGGCTTACCGCTTACATAAACACCTGCTAAAAACTGAACCTCAAGTACTCAGTATTGCGTATATTTATACGTCTAAAGAAATAATGGATTACACCTCTATTGTTAATCCATTAAAACAATCGTTAATCCGTATAACTAAATATGTGGCGAAAAATAGCAAATAACTCAGTACGAACTTTCTTAATTATTGGTGTGCTTGGCACATTGGTAGCTATGGCTACGCCAACCAATAAGTATTTCGAAATAGCTAAAAACCTTGATATTTTTGCCACCCTTTTTAAAGAGGTGAATGCATTTTATGTAGATGAAGTTGATCCTAAAAAGACCATTGAAACAGGCATTAATGCAATGCTGGCTTCATTAGATCCTTATACAAATTATATTCCCGAAGAAGATGCAGCTGATTACCGAACAATGACCACCGGAGAATATGCAGGCATTGGTTCTTTAATTGGTGTTATAGACGATAAGGTTATAATTACTATGCCCAACGAGGGTTTCCCCGCAGCTAAAGCAGGTATGAAAATTGGCGACCATATTGTAAAAATAGATGACCACCCAATAACCTCAACCTCAACCTCTGACGTAACTAAATTACTTAAAGGAAAGCCAGGCACTTCGGTTAAAATTGAAGTGTTACGTAATGGAGAAACGAAGAATTTTAACATTACTAGGTCTACCATTATTATCGAGAATGTGCCGTACTATGGCATGGTTACTGAAAAAATAGGCTATTTAAAATTGACAGAGTTTACGACCAATGCTGGCAAAGAGGTAAAACAAGCTGTAAAAAAACTTAAATCTAAAGGAGCCACTAGCATTATTTTAGATATTAGAGAAAATCCTGGAGGGCTTTTATTCGAAGCAGTTAATATTAGCAATGTATTTATTCCTAAAGGGAATTTAGTAGTTGAAACCAGAGGTAAGCAAGAAGACTGGACTCAGGAATATAAAACCTTGGGATCTGCAACGGATACTGAAATCCCTTTGGTTGTGCTTACAAGCAGTGGAAGTGCTTCGGCTTCTGAAATTGTTTCTGGCACTTTGCAAGATTATGATAGAGCTGTACTTATTGGGCGCAAAACGTTTGGCAAAGGATTGGTGCAAACCACACGTCAACTACCTTATAATGCTCAAGTAAAGGTTACAACAGCAAAATATTATATTCCAAGTGGGCGATGTATCCAGGCCATAGACTATTCGCATAGAAACAAAGATGGCAGTGTGGGTAAAGTGCCAGATTCATTAATGGTGGCCTTTAAAACAAAGAAAGGCAGAACAGTGTATGATGGTGGAGGAATTACACCTGATATTAAAGTGGAGGCTCAATATTTAGCACCAATTACCATTAGTCTATTAAGCAAAGCGCATATTTTTAATTACGCCAATGCCTATTTTTATGCACATACAACTGCACCAAAACTTAAAGGGTTTAGCTTGTCTGATGTGGAGTATAGCGAGTTTGTAGAATGGCTTGGGGATAAAAAGTACGATTACACCACCAAGCTGGAAAATGAGATATCCAAATTGCAAAAGAATGAAAGTAAAGATCCTATGATTGAGAAAATTAAGGATAAACTAGCCATCCTAACGCAAGAAATTGCGCATAATAAAGAGAAGGATTTGCAAACCTATAAGGATGAAATAAAGGCATTGCTTGAAGAAGAAATTATGGGAAGGTATTATTTTACAAAAGGAGAAATTGCTTGCTCTATTACTCACGATAATGATGTGGCAGAAGCGATTGCTTTGTTAAATAACCCAGAGAAATACACACAGCTTTTAGAAAAGAAGTAATCTTGATACTTAGCATTGAAACTTCCACAAAAGTCTGCTCCGTTGCCTTACATAACCAAGGTGTACTTTTAGCAGAATCAACTCTTTATGTTGATAAATCTCATTCTGAAAAATTAGCTGTGCTTATTAAGGATTTACTTTCCTATGTAGAAATTAGCACAAAAGAATTAACGGCTGTAGCTATTGCCGGAGGCCCTGGATCTTATACCGGATTACGCATTGGCGCCTCAACTGCAAAAGGGCTTTGCTATGCACTAAGTATTCCCTTAATAGCTGTTAATACGTTAGAAGCTATGGCAGTGGGAGTTGCTAAACATGTTACTGAAAAATTACTGCTTTGCCCAATGTTAGATGCACGTAGAATGGAAGTGTATAGCTTATTAATGGATGAGAATATGCATATTAGCCAGCCAACAGAAGCTAAAATTATAGATGCTAGCTCTTTTTCAACTGAGCTAGAAAGCAATAAAATACTATTCTTTGGTAATGGTGCTGGTAAATGTGAGCCTACACTTGGGCAAAATAAGAATGCTATTTTTTTAGATGTTCAGCCCTTATCAGCAGTACATGTTGGTGAGTTAGCTTGGGGGAAGTTTCAAAGCTCATCGTTCGAAGACCTCGCTTATTATGAGCCCGAATACCTTAAGGAGTTTATTGCTATCAAACCTAAAAACCTATTTGCATGAACGAAGAAATCGTAAATAGAGTAGCTGGCAGTTCCATCGTTTCATTGGATTTAGAAACGTTCTATCCACAAGGAGAGCGAGTTGTTTTCGATATAAAAAGTAATTTGTACGAAGAAACAATTCTGAGAGAAAAGGAGTTTAGAGGATTTATTAAAGAACATAATTGGGCTGAATATAAAGGAAAAAATGTGGCTATTACCTGCTCGGTAGATGCCATTGTGCCCACCTGGGCATTTATGCTAATAGCATCTAAATTAACACCAATTGTAAATCACCTTACTTTCGGAACTCTACAAGAGTTAGAAAAAGAGCTATTCTCTTTAGTATTAGATAAAATTTCCTTAAAAGATTATCAAGATGCCAAAGTGGTTGTAAAAGGGTGTAGTGGTAACGCTATTCCTACTTCGGCTTATGTCGAAATTGTAAGGATTTTACAGCCTGTGGTGGCTAGCCTTATGTTTGGTGAACCTTGCAGTACCGTGCCTGTGTATAAAAGACCGAAAAATTAAGATTGTTTAGAAAAATCTAAATGCCCTTCTGATTTAATAAACCTTACATTAGAACCTCCCGGCCAATTTTTATTAAATTTGCCAAAATTTAAACCGATGAAACACTTCTTATTTCTCATACTTTTTTTCTTTTCAATCTCCTCTGCATTCGCACAGGAAGAAGATAAGAAAAATGCAAACTTTTTTATTCGTACAGATTTTGAGTTCGGATATGTATTACAAACGGATGATTTCCTTAGAGGGAATAATCTTGAAGGAGGTACAATTAATCAAGTACACGGTGGCAGAATAGAAGCTGGCTGGCAGGCAAGAGGTGGCAATGTATATGATGGCCTCCTAAATTATCCAACATTTGGTGTAGGATTTTTAAGCTATGGGTTTCCTCAGACTGGCGAGCTTGGTAGTCCTAATGCACTCTATTTATTTATGAATAATCCGCTTAAAAGATGGGGAAAGAAGTTTTCATTAAATTATTTTATTCGTTTAGGCATGTCCTATAATTGGGAACCAAACGACCCTGCTGTAAACCCTGCTAATTTAGTATTGGGCTCTTTTAGGAATCTTTATATTTCTGGAGGCATAGATGCCATATATAACTTTTCGCCTAGAATGAGTACTTCAGTAGGATTTGGGCTTGCTCACTTTTCAAACGGGCAAAGTTCATTGCCAAATGCAGGAATGAATTTATTGACTCCTCACATTTCATTAAAGTATAATTTTAATGATGGGGAGGAGTTGGATTATAAAAAACTCAAAAAGCCAGCATATAAGAACAAAGGGATGGAATACTATTTTACCATTGGTAATGGTATTCGTCAAATATTTTTTGATTCTGCTCAAACTAGGGTTTCTACAAAACTGGGAGTTAGTTATCCTGTTCATAACCTATCTATGGCAGCTCAATATCAATTTAATTGGAAGGGTAAATTTGGGGGAGGCCTTGATTTTATTTATTGGGGAGCTCAAAACCCGGGCATAGAGCTGGGGCCAGGAGGGGTGGTTCAAGCTAAACCTGTACCTACTAACGAAAAACTACAGCTAGGTGTTTTTGTGTCATATGAATTTGTTATGAATAACTTTTCTATATATGCCCAGCCAGGTTTTAGGGTAATTAGAACAGAATATGATGGCATGCCTACCGATTTTTACCAACATTTGGGAGGGAAATATCATGTGCATAACCTTGTATTGGGTGTAGCCATAAGAGCTATAAACTTCGGTACAGCTGAATATATTGAATGGAACGTTGGGTATAGGTTTGGTAAAAAATTAAATAGAGATAGTCATTTAGGCACATACTAATTTAGAGTGTTCAATATTCT
>CAZDQR010000122.1:0-8939 GCA_964507315.1 uncultured Roseivirgaceae bacterium | reverse complement strand
ACAGATAAATTATAATCTTCACTTTGATGATGCACCACGTGTCCAGTCCAAAATAAATTTATTTCATGGCTCATTCGGTGTGCCCAGTAATAGGCAAAGTCGGTGGCTATAAATAAAATAACCAAGGTGTACCAGTTTGTTTGAATCTGCCAAATAGCAAAGTTTTCAAATATGAGTTGGTACATGCCAAGAGCAAATAATTTTAAAAATATACCAGATACTTGTTGGGTAATACCGCAATTTATGTTGGTAATGGCATCGTTTAAACGGTACAGTTTTCTATTGCTTAACCACTGAATTATTACTTCAGCGATAATGAGAATTGCAAATATTGGAATTGATAATACGATTGGGTTTACATCCATTTATGAATCATTTTTTTCAAAAGTATTTAATTCTATCCAAAAAAATATTGTTCATCCAAATTTTGGGTAAACTTGCACTTTAATTTTTTATAAATGACACTGAAAATAGTAAATGCCCTCCGAATTATCTCAATAATAATATTGATATTCGTTTTTTTTATTTCCTATGCAGGTTTGCCTGAGCAAGTTTTAATACTGTTAGATGAGGCTAGCAACCCAACAACCTACCTCGAAAAGAATTTTTATTTTTATGGTGCCCTTTCCCTATTAATAATAACCAATTTACTATTCTTTTTGCTGGCGAATATATTGGTAAAATCAATAAGTACTAGAGCTCAACTAAGCGGAAAGTACCTTAATGTGCTAGCAATTATTACAAATATTTTCTTTGCTGTCGCCTTAACTTTTCTGGGCATTTTAAATGGGCAAGAGAATTTTGATTACGCATCATATTCTCCATTTATCTACACAAGTTTAGGCTTATTTGTTGTTTGGGCAGTTTCGTTTCTTGTTTCGTTGGCAAAGTCAAAAAAAACCGTTTAAAGTAATCTTTTTTTGGAGACTATCAATCAGCAGATTGCTAGTTAGTTAACCCCATTTTGCTATAGTTTGTAGTAATTGGTATAGTTGTGGATATTAACAAAAATCGCTTAATTAGTGGCTGTAATAAACTTTTATGAACAGCTAGAGAGCATTAAAGCGGAGATTAGTTTATTATATCTAAATAAAGAACCTTAATTTATATTCCGAAAAATATCGATGGCAGAAGTTAGTAATTACGATGAAGGAAGCATAAAATCGTTAGATTGGAAAGAGCATATTAGGCTACGACCCGGTATGTACATTGGCAAGCTTGGCGATGGCTCTGCGCAAGACGATGGTATATATGTACTAGTAAAAGAAGTGGTTGATAATTGCATCGATGAGCACATGATGGGTTTTGGCAAAACCATAGAAATAAAAATATCAGAGCAACGAGTAGAAATTAGAGATTATGGTCGTGGAATTCCGCTTGGTAAAGTGGTTGATTGCGTATCTAAAATTAATACTGGAGGCAAATATGATTCCGGAGCATTTCAGAAATCGGTTGGCCTAAATGGAGTAGGTACCAAGGCTGTAAACGCACTGTCTAATTATTTTAAAGTACAATCTTACCGAAATGGCGAAACCAAATTAGCGGAATTTACCAAAGGTGTAATTACTAAAGATGCCAAAATAGAATCGAGCAGTGGGCGAAATGGAACTCTTGTGGTATTCGAGCCTGATGCCGATGTATTTAAAAACTACCATTATATACCGGGTTATTTAGAAGATCTTATTTGGAATTATGTGTTCCTGAATTCGGGACTTACGATTAACTTAAATGGTAAAAAGTATTTTGCTAAAAATGGCTTATTCGATTTATTATCGCGAAAAGTTCAACAAGAAAACCTTAGGTACCCAATTATTCATATAAAGGGCGATGATATTGAAGTTGCCATTACACATACCAACCAGTATGGCGAAGAATATTATTCGTTTGTAAATGGCCAATACACCACTCAAGGCGGTACTCACCTTGCAGCTTTTAGAGAAGGTGTAGTTAAAACGGTTCGAGATTTCTTTAAGAAAGATTACGATGCAGCAGATATTAGAGGGAGCATTATTGCTTCGGTTGCAGTACGGGTTGAGGAGCCGGTTTTTGAATCTCAAACAAAAACGAAACTAGGTTCTCAAAATGTGGGGCCTAATGGCCCAACCATGCGAACGTTCGTAAATGATTTTCTAAAGACTGAACTAGATAATTATTTGCATAAAAATTCTGAGGTTGCAGATGCACTTCAAAAAAGAATATTGCAATCGGAACGGGAGCGAAAAGAAATTGCGGGCATTAAAAAATTAGCCAACGACCGAGCAAAAAAAGCGAATCTGCACAATAAAAAATTACGCGATTGCCGTGTACATTTCAATGATAAAAAAGGTGATTTACGCGAAGAGTCGATGGTTTTTATTACCGAGGGGGATTCTGCAAGTGGATCCATTACTAAATCTAGAAATGTAAAAACCCAAGCAGTATTTAGTTTGCGAGGTAAGCCATTAAATAGTTATGGGCTTACTAAAAAAGTAGTGTACGAAAATGAAGAGTTTAACCTTTTACAACACGCGCTTAATATCGAAGATGGCATAGAGGGCTTACGTTACCGCAAAATTGTAGTTGCAACCGATGCAGATGTAGATGGCATGCATATACGTTTATTACTGCTTACTTTCTTTTTGCAATTTTTTCCTGATTTAATAAAACATGGCTACGTTTTTATACTAGAAACACCTTTGTTTAGAGTTCGAAATAAGAAAGAAACAATCTATTGTTACGATGAAACCGAAAAGCAAAAAGCCATGGCTAAATTGGGCACAAACCCGGAAATTACCCGATTTAAAGGCCTAGGTGAAATTTCGCCTCATGAGTTTGCCGAATTTATTGGAGACGGGATTAGGTTAGAGCCCGTTATACAACGCGAGGATACGAGCATTGAAAAACTGCTCAGTTTTTATATGGGGAAGAACACACCTGATCGTCAAAAATTTATCATAGATAAATTACGAGTAGAAAAAGATATAGTAGAAGAAGCTCT
The DNA here is from genome assembly GCA_964507315.1 of uncultured Roseivirgaceae bacterium. Classification (GTDB taxonomy): domain Bacteria; phylum Bacteroidota; class Bacteroidia; order Cytophagales; family Cyclobacteriaceae; genus JAKISE01. Next base: position 5,962 of record CAZDQR010000122.1, on the reverse strand, counting down.
AAAGTAGGGAGAGAGTATGACCGATATTCAAAATACTGCTTTATTCAAACAAGTAATTTCTTTGCTTCGATCAGCGAGGCAAAAAGTAGTTACACAAGTTAACTCCGTTATGCTTCAAACCTATTTTGAAATAGGTAGAATGATTGTAGAGGAGGAACAAGATGGTAGTTATCGTGCAAATTATGGGGCTGGTTTGCTAAAGGAAATATCGAAAGGCCTATCAAATGAATTTGAAAAGGGCTTTTCGGTAGATAGCCTAGAGAATATGAGAAAATTCTATCTTGTTTATAATCGATTAAATGCGGTAGAAGAAAAATCTAAGAAGCCAATTTCCGAAACAGCGTCTCGGAAATTAGATAAATCTACCCAAAAGCATGTCAGGGGGTTAAAATTAAGCTGGTCGCATTATATAAAGCTAATGAGGATTGATGACGATGCGGAGCGAGCATTCTATACAATTGAATCTGAAAAGCACAATTGGAGTGTTAGAGAACTTAAAAGACAATATAATTCAGCTTTATATACAAGACTAACACTAAGTAGAGATAAAGATAAAATAAAACAACTCGCAGAAAAGGGCTTGGTTTTAGAAAGCCCTAAAGATGCCATAAAAGACCCATATATACTTGAGTTTATTGGCTTACCCGAGCATCCTAACTATTCCGAAGGAGAGTTTGAACAGGCTATAATAGATAAACTTGAACTTTTTTTATTAGAATTAGGAACGGGCTTTACATTTGTTGCCAGACAAAAAAGAATATCTTTTGAAGGCAAACACTTTTATATAGATTTAGTGTTTTTTAATAGAATTCTTAACTGTTTTGTCCTTATTGATTTAAAAATAGGGGAATTAAAGCATCAGGATATTGGCCAAATACAGATGTATGTAAATTATTATGATAGAGAAATTAAATTAGATAGTGAGCAAAAAACTATTGGAATGATTCTTTGTCAAGACAAAAACGAGGCGGTGGTAAGATATACCCTGCCAGAGAATGAAAATCAAATATTTGCAAGCAAATACAAAACTGTATTGCCAAGTAAAGAAGATTTAAATCATTTAATTAAAGAGGTTTAATAGGTTATAATGAGTGACGAGCAATCAACAAACGGACAACAAGAAGATTCACATACCATTGTGCCGCTATCTGGCATGTACGAAAATTGGTTTTTAGATTATGCTTCGTATGTTATTTTAGAACGCGCAGTACCTGCCATTGATGACGGTCTTAAGCCTGTTCAAAGGCGGATTATGCATGCAATGAAAGAAATGGACGATGGCCGTTTTAATAAAATTGCGAATGTAATTGGTACAACCATGCAATTTCACCCACATGGCGATGCAGCTATTGGCGATGCTATTACAAATATTGGTCAAAAGGAATTGCTCTTAGAAACCCAAGGTAATTGGGGCGATATTCGTACAGGTGATAGAGCAGCGGCTCCCAGGTACATCGAAGCAAGGCTTTCAAAGTTTGCTCTCGATGTAGTTTTTAATGGGCAAACCACCGAGTGGCAACTTTCGTATGATGGGCGTAAAAAGGAACCGATTACTTTGCCAGTTAAGTTTCCGTTATTGCTAACACAAGGCGTAGAAGGTATAGCAGTGGGTCTTTCTACTAAAATATTACCTCACAACTTTATCGAAGTTATCAAGGCGTCTATTGATATTTTAAAAGGTAAGAGCGCTAAAATTTATCCCGATTTTTTAACAGGTGGGATGGTAGATGTCACCGATTATAAACAAGGTGAACGAGGAGGAAAAGTTAAGGTAAGAGCAAAAATTGAGGTGGTTGATAAAAAGGAGATCTTAATCAAGGATATTCCTTATGCAACCACAACTACTTCTATTATAGATTCTATTATTAGGGCCAATGATAAGGGTAAAATAAAAATTAAGAAAGTAATTGATAACACAGCTCAGGATGTAGAAATAGCCGTTAGCTTGGTTCCGGGTATGTCACCCGATGTTACTATAGACGCTCTCTATGCATTTACCGATTGTGAAATATCTATTTCGCCTAATGCCTGCGTAATTGTAGATGATAAACCGATGTTTTTATCGGTAGATGAAATTCTTAAAATTAATACCGAGCAAACGGTTGATTTATTACGAAGGGAGCTCGAAATACGTAGAGCAGAATTATTAGAAAAAATGTTATTCTCATCTCTGGAGAAAATATTTATTGAAAATAGAATTTACCGAGATATAGAAGAGTGTGAAACCTGGGAAGCAGTAATTGCTACCATTGATAAAGGTTTAGAGCCTTATAAATCGCAATTTTATAGAGAGATTACAGTAGAGGACATTACGCGTTTAACAGAAATTAAAATTAAAAGAATTTCCAAGTTTGATGCGTTTAAGGCCGATGAGCTAATGAATAAGCTTGAGGAGGAATTGAAAGAAGTAGCCAATAACTTGGCGAATATAATTGAGTATTCTATTGCATATTTTAACAGGTTACTAACCAAATACGGCAAGGGTAAAGAACGTAAAACGGAGATTAAAACCTTTGATGAAATTAAGGCCACATCGGTAGTTGCAAATAACCAAAAACTATATGTAAACAGAACCGATGGCTTTATTGGTTATGGTATTAAAAAGGATGAATTTGTAAGCGATTGCTCTGATATTGATGATATAATCGTAATTCGCAAAGATGGAGTTTGCATGGTTTCTCGCATTTCCGACAAAATATTTATGGGTAAGGATATCTTATACGTAGGTGTTTGGAAAAAGAACGATGAGCGCATGGTGTATAATTTGTGTTACATAGATGCCGGTTCGGGCCGAACGATGGTTAAGCGATTTAACGTGCTTGGAGTAACGCGTGATAAGGAGTATGATTTAACCAAGGGCAAAAAAGGATCGAAGGTATTTTACATAAGTGCCAACCCTAATGGAGAGGCTGAACTCATAACCGCTAAACTTACTTCTGGTTGCACTGCTCGAACTAAAGTGTTCGATTTTGATTTCGCTTCAATAGAGATTAAAGGCCGAGGGGCAGGTGGTAATATTTTAACTAAATACCCCGTTCGAAGAATCGATTTTAAATCTGAGGGCGTTTCTACTTTATCTGGGATGGATATCTGGTACGATGCATCTGTTGGCAAGCTTAATAAAGACTCAAGAGGAGTGCTAATTGGCAATTTTGATGGAGATGATCGTGTATTGGTAATTTATAATGATGGCCAATATGAACTAACATCCTACGAATTATCTAATCATTACGAAACAGATAAAATTAATATTATAACCCAACTTACGTCAGATTTGGTTGTTACCATGGTTCATCAAGAGGGTAAAACGAAAAATTATTATATTAAGCGTTTTCAGGTTGAAACCAACACAACAGGTAAAAAATATAGCCTCATAAGCGAAACGCCAGGTTCTAAATTAGTAATTGTCTCCATACACCCAAACCCTGAGGTAAAAATGGATTTGCTAAAAGGCAAAACCAAAGAAAAAGAAACGAATACAATACCAGCTTCTGAGTTAATTGATGTTAAAGGTTGGAAGGCAATTGGTAATCGTTTATCTCAATACCAAGTTAAGAAGGTTGTTTTTATAGAGCCCGAGGTTGCGGAAGAAACTAGCTTGCCTGAACCTGAAAATGACCCTTCGGGCGAAGGGTCTGAACCTATAACTGCACCTGTTGAAAAAGAGATAAAAGAACCTACACCGGTTGCAGAACCAAAAGAAGATAAAAAGCCTGAAGTTAAGCCAACAACCCCAACACCTCCGAAGCCACCTAAAAAAGAGGGTGGTGATGATTATGAGATAGGTACTACGTTAGAATTGTTTTAGATGGATAATCCATCAGGATTAACTGCGTATCTAGCCCCTTTTGTAAGCCTTCATAAAAAAGAGCTTATACATAAAGTGTTGCAGCAGCGCACACGCCATTTAACCGTTGTACTAGAAAATATTTACAACCCTTATAACGCTAGTGCTGTTGTGCGGAGTTGCGATTGCTTTGGCGTGCAGGATATTCATGTAATTGAAGGTCATAATGAGTACATTATTAACCCTTACGTGGTGCGAGGCTCTGCAAAATGGATTTCTTTGTATAAATATGCACAAACTCAACATGAGGATAATGCCTTTAGTCAACTAAAATCAAAAGGCTATAAATTAATAGGTACATCACCAAATTCAACGTGTAAATCGCTAAACGAATTGCCTGTAGATTCAAAAATAGCTTTAGTATTTGGCTCAGAAGAAACAGGTTTGAGTGATTATGCGGAATCTCAAATGGATGATTTTGTGCATATACCCATGGTTGGGTTTACAGAGAGCTTAAACATTTCGGTAAGTGCAGCAATTTGTTTACAGGCACTCACAAAAACAATTAGGACTAAACAAATTAATTGGCAACTATCTGATAATGAAATGGATAGTTTAACACTAGAATGGTATAAAAAAATAATTGATAGATCGGATGTACTTGAACGTGAGTTTTTACGTAAAACTAAAATTGATAACTAGTCTTAGGCTACGTTTAACATCTTAAATTAGAGGCTTGAAGAGAATTAAATACCTTGTTTTGTTAGCTATTGCCACTATGATAGCTTTGAATAGTTGGATGGTGATTTCTACCAGAAACCAAATGTTTAGCTCCATGGATGAGTTGCCTCATAACAAAGTGGGCCTAGTACTTGGTACAAGTAACAGGAATAGAAAAGGGGGTGAAAATAAGTTTTTTGCAGAGCGAATGGCGACAACTGCAGCTCTGTTAAAAACAGGAAAAATTGATCAAGTAATAGTTAGTGGAGATAATCGTACAAAGTATTATAACGAACCACTAATGATGGAAACTGCTTTGATTGAACTTGGTATTCCGAAAGAAAAAATAATGCTTGACACAGCAGGTTTTAGAACTATCGAATCAATAAAAAATGCGAAAAAGAAATTTGGCCTAAAAGAGTTTACAATCATTACCCAAGAATTTCATGGCTATAGAGCATTATTTATTAGTAATTATTATAACCTTAATACTAAGGTTATGAGTACCAAAAGGTTACCTCTTAAAGATTCTGGTAATGTAAGGTTGCGTGAGTTTTTTGCAAGATTAAAGGCTTTCGCAGATCTCTATTTGTTTACCTGATATTATCAAAGTTTTACTTTTTAGTTTGCCTGTTATATTTAATTAATATTATTTTGCATTCTTTAAATATGAACTATTCTATATAACCATTGAAATTTTTTAGCTTCTATATTACTTTTTTGCTTTTATCAAGTGTAAGTGCATTTGCTCAAAAAACAGTTGTTTTTGGTAAAGTAAAAGATGCATCTAACGGAGATCCAATCCCTTTTGCCAATGTTATTTTTAAAGGAACTAGCATTGGTACAACTACCAAGTTTGATGGCACGTTTCGTATAGAAATTACTCAAAATATTGATTCCGTTATAGCCAGCTACATTGGTTATAAACAAAAGGCTATTTCAATTAGTATAGGTATAGAGCAGCAAATTAACTTTCAACTAACCGAAGATATCTTAAACTTGGAAGAAGTTGTGTTTGTAGCAAAAGAGAATCCTGCTTTTGCCATAATGCGCAATGTTGTTAATAATAAAAAGCGTAATGATAAGCGCAGCCTTACTGCTTATGAGTATGAAAGCTACACCAAAATAGAAGCAGATGTAGATAATATTACCGATAAATTTAAGCAGAACAAGCAAGTGCAAAAGATTGTTCATCATCAAAAGCAATTCTCACTAATCCAAAAGCTGTCGAAAAGGATGGATTATTTAAATTAAGATGAGTTTTTGGAACATCAATAGGAGAAGCTATCCTAGCAGGTAATTTAAAAATTTTTGATGCTAATTTATCTATACCTTGTATTTGACTACTTCCACCAGTTAATGTAACTCCCCCATCAATATAATCACTTACTCCTCTTAAAATCATTTTTTCATATAATAAGATTAATAACTCTTCAATTCTAGCATGAATTATAG
>CAZDQR010000121.1:0-8997 GCA_964507315.1 uncultured Roseivirgaceae bacterium | reverse complement strand
GCTTTATCTTCTTTTCCTTCTCTTAATAAAGCCACAACAAGGGTATTAAAGTTTACACGGTGGTTTAAAACAAACTTTCTGTAATCTTCATTATAATAAACCTTTGGGTTATTAAGCTCACGGTAAAAAAAGTTGTTCATTACGTTGTCATACATAATGTCTGTATCAATTAGCATATTAGGGTTATTAAGATCTGTGATTGGTAGCAATCTAAAGGCATTCCCTTCTTGCACTAAATACTTATTTAAATTAAACTTAATTCCTTGCTTAGAGGTGTTATTAAAATAAATGGGGCGCTCCCAGTTGTTTGTTGCTATAATATCCCAGATCATAAGGTCTTTTTTCTCCAAATAGCTTCCTTTCATTTTTAATTGCATCCTTGGTACAACCAAGCTTTCTTTGCCTTTTGGCAATATGCCAGAAGCAAGTACGGCTGCAGTATCTATATCAAGAAATACCTCATTGCTAGGAATCATGCTATTAACACCAAACTGAGTTTGGAACTGAAGCCTTTTATCTCCTTTTTGAATAAGCTTTAAATACTGCTTTAAATTAATTGCTCCTTGGTATCCCGAGTTAGGATCGTATGCAACCATATCGTTTGGCCCACCTTGGCGATAATTTTCTTTTGTTAATGAAAAAGGGAATGCAGCAGACTCATAAGCTGGTCTTGCCATCTGATCTATATACCAATCGGTATTAAAGTAGCTTAATACAACAACTCTAACATCTGTTCTAAATCCTTCTACTTCTTGCACGTACCAGAGTGGGAATGTATCATTATCTCCACCCGTAAATAAAATAGCATTAGGCGCACAAGATGCTAAGAAATTCTTTGCAGAGTCAACAGAGAAATATCTGTTCGATCTGTCATGGTCATCCCAATTTTGGGTAGCCATTAAAATAGGTATACTTAACGATAAAACACTGGCTACTAAAGCAGCCGTTTTATGTTCTAATGCCTTACTTATTAGCGATGCCAAACCAAGCACTCCAAAACCTATAAAAAAGGAGAAAGCATAAAATGACCCAACATAAATATAATCTCTTTCTCTAGGCTCACTTGCCGGAGAGTTTAAGTACAAAATCAATGCTAAACCTGTTAAGAAAAATAGTGTAAGCAAGATAAAGAATTGCCTTGGTGCTTTTATATAAGTATAAAAAAGACCAATAATTCCTAGTAGCAGCGGCAACATTAAATAATTATTTCTTCCTCTGTTGGCTGCAATGCTTTCAGGTACATCTTTAAATGCATCTGCAATGCTAAGCCAGGTGGCATCTTGTATATCACTTGCTCTGCCGGCAAAATTCCACATAAAATAACGCCAATACATATGCCCCATCTGATGGCTTAGCATAAATGAGATGTTATCCGCAAAAGTTGGTTTTTCGCCAGGGCGTAAGCCTAATTTTTCTTCATATGATTTAGCGTGAGAGCCTGACCAAATTCGAGGCAAAATTGTGGTTGCCTTAGGATCGAATACTTGTTCTACCTTATAATCGGCAATCTCATATTTTTCTTCTCCCTTTATATAGACAGGAGCTCCTTTTTTATTTTCAATTTGCTTAGCATTATAATATCTTCCGTATAAAAGAGGCCTTGTTCCGTATTGCTCTCTTTTTAAGTAAGATACCATAGTCATTATATCTTCAGGGTTGTTTTCGTCAATAGTAGGGTTATAGCTAGATCTAATTACCACCATTGTATAAGAAGAGTATCCTATTAATACAAATGCTAAACTGATAAGAGCAACATTCATGATTTCTTTTTGATTTTTGTTGGAATAATATATGCCATAAACTAGGCCACCAACTACACCAAGAATTACTAAAATAATACCAGAACCAAATGGCAACCCAATAGAGTTTACTAAAAATATTTCTAAAGAACCGGCAAAAGATGGCAAGCCGGGAATGATAATATTATTAATTAAAATAATAATGGCTCCACTAATTGCAATCGTATAGATGAGTCCTTTTTGAGTTACTTTATCGTGCTTTTTAAAGTAATATATTAAGCCTAATACAGGTATTGTTACTAAGTTTAATAGGTGAACTCCGATCGATAGCCCAAAAATGTAAGCGATTAAAATAATCCATCTATTTGCTCTACTTTGGTCATCTATATGTTCCCATTTGAGCATCGCCCAAACTACAAAGGCAGTTAAAAAGGAGGACATTGCATACACTTCACCTTCAACTGCCGAAAACCAATACGTATCTGAAAAAGTATAGGCTAATGCACCTACAACTCCTGCTCCCATTAATTTAAACATTTGGGCAGTTGTGATCTCAGCTTCTTTTACCTTTAATATTTTTTGACCGATTAGTGTAATACTCCAAAACATAAAGAGAATACCAAAAGCTGCTGCCATGGCACTGAGCATATTAATCCAAAATGCCACCATTTGAGTATCACCCATCGCTAAGAACGAAACCATTCTACCCATTAATAAAAACAAAGGGGCTCCAGGAGGGTGGGGCACCATTAATTTATAGGATACTGCAATAAATTCGCCTACATCCCAAAAGCCGGCAGTTGGCTCAACCGTAAGTGTATAGGTAGATGCTGCTATTAAGAAAACAATCCAGCCTGTAATATTATTTATTTTTTTATAATCCATTGAGTTGATTTTAATCGGTTTTGCTTAGTTCGAAAAAAGCACAAGGGCGAAATTATCAAAATCCATTGTAACCCCACCCAAAAACGCTATGATTTAACAAAATTTAACCCTATTTCTTAGTAAAAGAAGTAGAGCTATTTATAAACGATTGCATAATAGATAAGCCACATTAAAAATGCAGGAACGTAGGTGGTAAAAACAATTGCAAAGGCATAGTCTAATTTTTTGCGAGCTGTAACATGTATGCCATACACAAGCACGAGCCAGTGCAAAGGTTCAAATAGGTTGATCGATTGTAGCGGGTACACCCAATTTTGAGGTATCGAATTAATGTCGAATAAACTCATTAGCGAAAGCGGATAAAATGCTTTAATGTCCCAGATAGTAACATCATACGGGCTTACGATTAACCATATTATTTTAGTGAATTCTGCTAGGAGAAATACCATTTCACCTAAAATGGCAATTTTCCACATTTGTGCAAAACTTATTTTATAACCGAATAAAAAAGCCCCAGTCCATAATATAAAAGCAATTATCGAAAGCTTAAAAGCGTAGCCAAATGGGATAGATAAAAATTTTAATGAATTTAAAAGACTGAAAAGTCCAAACCTGCCCTGTTCTTGTAATATCTGATAGGCAATGGTGTCGTTTTCTACCAATTGAATCCGGATCCATAAAATTAATATAGCTACTAATGACAGTGCAATAAATAGCAGAATGGATTTTATTTTCAGTAATCTTTTTAAAGCTTCTTCCATAATTAGTATAAACGATGTGCAAGTTAATAACTACGTGCCCCTTATAAAATACAAGTTGCAAATTGTCTTATTTAATTTCTGTTATTAATCGATTTTCTATAAAGAATTAATAATTTTGACCAATGCGATTAACAGTTATATTAATCTTATTTTTTACATCTTTATTTGCCAGAGCGGATTCTCCAGCTGATAGTACATTTTTGTTATTATCTGATTTACGTGTGCAAATTGATGCCACTGCGGCTATAAACGCTATGTATAATTTCGATTTTGAGGAGTCTGAAAGATTATATAGAGAACTTCGATTTCGATATCCTAATCACCCATTATCTTATTTTTTATCAGGCTTAAACACGTGGTGGCGAATTATGCCTAATGAAGAGGACGAATCTCACGATGAAAGGTTTTTATTTTATATGGATCAGACCATTAAAATTGCTGAACCAATGCTTAAGAATGAAGACACTCGAATTGAAGGTGCTTTTTTTCTAGCTGCATCGTATGGGTTTAAAGGTAGATTGTATTCGAATAGGAGTTCTTGGAGTAAAGCTGCATCGGCAGGCAAAAGTGCACTCGATAATATCGAAATAAGCAAAGAGGAATCGTACTTAAGTCCTGAGTTATTATTTGGCGAAGCACTATATAATTTTTACTCGGTTTGGATTCCAGAAAATTATGGATTTTTAAAGCCTATTATGATGTTTTTTCCTAAGGGAGATAAAGAGCTTGGGCTAAAGCAATTAAAGGAGGTATCTAGTTTTGCCTTTTATACACGAATCGAGGGGCAGGTGTTTTTAATGCGCATCTTATCTAGTGAGTATAGCAATTATACCGAAGCTTTGCGAATAGCATCTTATTTGCACCATACCTATCCTAACAATCCTATTTTTCATAGGTATTACGTTAGGTATTTATATTCAACTCATAATTATGTAAAAATGGAACCTGCGGCAAAAGAATTACTTGCTCGTATCGATTCTGCAGACTTAGGTTATGAGGCTACTTCTGGGAGGTATGCAGCTTTTTTTCTTGGCCAAATGAACGAAGGTAGGAATGACTTTGATAGTGCTAAGTATTATTATAAAAGAGCGGTTGCGTTTGGTGAAGAAAATGAAGCCTATGAAACTGGCTATTTCCTTTACTCATTATTAGGCCTTGGCCGAATTGCAGATGAACAAGGAGATAAGTCCGCATCTAAAGGGTACTTAAAGCGAATTAAAAAGTATGCAGATCGCAAGAATCCAGCACATAAAGCGGCTCGAGCTTACCTAAAAAAGAAGAAAGGCTAGCTCGTGTTAATCGCTTTTTAGTAACTAATGATTGTTTCGTAGATTTGTCGTACTTTTTTCATTAAAAATCATTTTATGAAGCTTGAACAAGCAATTCTGCAAAACACTTTTTCATCGGGCCAGCGGCTTGGATTAAATTTAATCTACACTTTTAATTGGCTTAAAAATACACAAAAAAAGTACTTTTCAGAATTTGATATTACTGCTCAGCAGTATAATGTGCTGCGCATATTAAGAGGTCAATACCCATCCGTATATTCAACCAGCGATATTAGAGATAGAATGTTGGATAAAATGTCGGATGCCTCTAGAATTGTAGAAAGGTTATTAAAAAAGAATTTGGTTGAGCGTAACGTAAATAAGGTAGATAAACGGCTCGTGGATATTAAAATTTCGAAGCGAGGAATTAAGTTGTTGGATGCAATGGATTCTAGTATTGAACAACATGCGCAGGAGCCATTTAAGAATCTTACCCATAAAGAGCAGGAAACGCTCGACTCGCTTTTAGATAAAATGAGAGATTAGAAAGAGTTCTTTAAAGAGTTCTTTACCTCAATTCTAGCTTTCATTATTTGGTTTTTTAGGTCGATGTTTTGCATCGTAGTTTTTGCCTTAGAAAGTCGTTTCTTTTTCCCTAACCACTCAAATTTAATATCATTTAAGGCGTTTACATAATTAGTTTTAACCAAACCTCGGCATCTAACCTGTGCTACCCATTCCCCTAGTTTTTTGTTTCTGCCTGTTTGAGGCACATCAAAATGACCATGTTGCCGGTAATACCTCTTTAATCTAAAAAGATTATTCGCGAATCGCTCGTCCTCCATATTCCAAACAAAACCAATCTTATCTAATCGCTTAATGCGATCCATAGATATTCTGTTTTCATTGTATTTTCTTCGAGTATCATTAACCCAGCGCGAAAGTTTGTGTAATTCCGAATCTTTTTTGTACTTAGTTTGGCTTACGTGTAGGGTTCCGTGTTCTTTTTGGAAATCGAGTAATTGATCAAACCTTTTATCAAAAGAGTGCAGCAGGGTGCTCCATCTAAAGTTTAACTTATCTAACAGATCTTTTCTGTGCTCTGGTATTAGGCCATTAATATTAAACCTTCGTTGATTTTTGCACCAGTGGTAAAGCTTAGGTTCATTATCTGCTAAAAGAGGGAATTCTCTTCCAGTAAGTTTTCGAAAATTCACTAAATTATTATAGTGGTTTAACCAAACTTTTTCATGATATGAGTTGTTAGTAGCAAGTGTCATAGGCCTAATGGGGCATTAACGGATACAAAAGTACTAAAAAAAACTAATCTTGCAAGAGTGTTAGCTGTATTCGGTTACAAAAAGCATAGATATGTCGGTTAAGAAACCATTTGAAAAATAGTAAGGGGCTACTTTTATATTTTTTTAATTAATACATTTGATTTATGGATAAAGCAACATCTGGCTATAGCGATATCGAAAAGAGTGATGTTTTTAATAATGAGTTTATGGTGCATGTAGATGCCCTTTATAATTTTGCCTATAAACTAACACAAGATGAAGACGAATCTAAAGATCTATTGCAAGATACGTGTATGAAAGCATTTAGATTTATTAATTCTTTTGAGCGTGGAACTAATGCAAAAGCTTGGTTGTTTAGGATATTGAAGAACAGCTTTATTAATGATTACCGGAAAAAAAGCAAAAACCCGGGAATGGTTGATTACCAAGAAGTAGAAACCTATTATAACTCGGATGGTAGTGAAGTTGAGTTGCAAACTACACCAGATTTAAGATCTGATACAGTTAAAGGAATGCTTGGTGATGAGATTACTAATGCATTAAATGCAATGGATGTGGATTTTAGAACGGTTATTATTTTGTGTGATTTAGAAGGGTTTAAGTATGATGAAATGTCTAAAATTTTAGATATTCCGATTGGTACCGTTAGATCTAGGTTACATAGGGCTAGAAATATATTAAAACAGAAATTAGCAGTCTATGCGGCAAGCATGGGGTATAAATAAAAAGAAATGGGTGCATTTGTTAGGTGGATACAGAAAGCAATGATGAGCAAGAAAGCTCGTTGTCCGGAAGAAGAACACTGGTTAGAGCTGGTTAGATTAATGCTCGATGGCCAAACCACAGAAGAAGAAACTTCGTATGTAATTAAACATGTAGATGGCTGCTACCGTTGCTACGATAATTATGACCTTGAAAAAGAAATAAGGGATGCCATAAGTAAAAAAACAATCAATTTAAAAGTTTCAGATGCCCTTATTTCTGAAATTAAAAGTAAAGTTGATGCGTAATTAAATTTGTTAAGCCGCTGTTTTAGTTACGATTACAATTTTAGTATTTTTGCCAAAAGCAAAACGGTAAAATTAATTATGCACAAAGGCAAAGCCCTTATTTTTTCAGCCCCATCGGGTTCTGGTAAAACAACCATCGTTAAACATCTTCTTGATACCTTCCCTGAAATTTCATTTTCCATATCTGCGTGTACTCGCGATAGAAGAGGGAGAAATGAGGATAATGGCAAGGATTATTACTTTATCACTCCGGAAGAGTTTAAGAAAAAAATCGATAACGATGAGTTTATCGAATGGGAAGAAGTTTATCCAGGCAACTTTTATGGAACACTAAAATCAGAAATCGATCGAATTTGGGCAGAAGGCAAACATGTTATTTTTGATGTAGATGTTAAAGGAGGCTTAAGTTTAAAAGAGTATTTTAAAGAAAGAGCACTCGCAGTTTTTGTAAAAGTGCCTAGCTTAGATATTCTTAAAGAACGGTTGAACTATAGAGGCACAGAATCCGAAGGCAGTTTATCACAGCGGTTATTTAAAGCTAAATTTGAAATGGGCTTTGAAGAAAAATTTGATATTTCGTTGGTTAATGAAACACTAAATGTTTCTTTAGCCGAAGCCTATAAATTATATAAATCTTTTGTAAAATCGTAGCTAGTGAAAATAGGATTGTTTTTTGGTTCATTTAATCCAATACATATTGGGCATTTGGCCATTGCCAATATTATGGCAGAAACAGCCGATTTTGACAAAGTATGGTTTGTGGTTTCTCCACAAAGCCCGTTTAAAAAAATAAAAGGCTTAGCGCATGAGTTTGATAGGCTTGATATGGTGGAGGCTGCCATCTATGATAACGAAAAGTTAGAGGCAACAGATATCGAGTTTGGGATGCCTAAACCAAGTTATACCATTGATACACTTGCTTATTTATCCGATAAATACCCTACACATAAGTTCTCTTTAATTATTGGAGAAGATAATTTAAAGAGCTTCCAGAAATGGAAAAATCATGAAGTTATACTAAAAAATCATGGCATTTATGTTTACCCTAGACCTAATACAGGTCAATCTCAGCTTAAAGACCATCCCTCGGTTCATTGGGTAAAATCCCCGCTATTCGATATATCCGCTACATTTATTCGTAACTTATTGCAACTAAATAAGTCTATTAAGTATCTAGTGCCTGAGGCTGTAATCGATTTGATTAAAGCAAGAAAATTATATAGTTAGGCATGTAAAGAGTAATCGTATCGTTTTAATAAGAACCAAAACGGATTTATGAGAAAGTATTATTGGGTTGCAGTGCTATTAGTAGTGGCTGTAAGTATTCCTATGCACGGGCAAGGTATTATGGGAGCAGTGCTAGATGTAGATAATAAACCAGTAGAATTTGCAACAATTTATGTGAAAGAAATAGGCACAGGAGCCTCTACTAATATCGAAGGCGATTTTAAAATGTCGCTCACTTCTGGAACTTATAACCTGGTGTTTCAGCACTTAGGGTTTAAAGCAAAAGAAATGCTAGTTACAGTAGGTTTCGATTTCTTACACTTGAATGTGCAACTCGAACGAGAAGATATAGTGCTACGTACGGTAGTGGTATCTGCAAATAACGAAGATCCTGCATATACTATAATGCGTAAGGCCATTTCAAAGGCAAAGTATCATAAACAACAATTAAATTCGTTTGAGACAGAAGTGTATATAAAAGGGGCAGGTCGATTAATAGATGCCCCATTTTTTCTTCGTAAAACGATGGAAAAGGAAGGGATAGATTCCACCACTTCTTATACGTCAGAAACGGTTTCTATCATTAAATATACGCGCCCAAACACCTATGATGAGCGGGTTATTTCTGTGCGAAGTACTGGGGATGATTACGGCACTAACCCAAACAGTTTTTTATTAGGAAGCTTCTACGACCCATTGTATGTAGAATCTGTTTCTCCGCTTTCACCCAAGGCTTTTGGGTATTACAAGTTTGAGTATTTAGGCACAAAATTAGAGCGAGGGGTAGAAATTAGTAAGATAAAAGT